>QZKZ01000206.1 GCA_004796465.1 Desulfovibrio sp. | reverse complement strand
GGCCATGGGCGCGACCGGCGCGCAGGAAGCTGACATCCTCGATGCCTTGTCGCGGATAATCGCCCGCAGGCCCGAGACCTTGGAGCAATTGGCTGCCATTCTCACGGCCTTTGAGGCCGTGGCCTTGGCTGGAGGGCATGAGGCATGAGCGCCGAGCTGATGATCGAAGCGCTCCAGGCCAAGCTGAGGGAAATGGGCGACCAGGACCTCGCGCCCGTGGACGTGGCCGTACTCGACTCGGGCGTGGACGCCACACATCCCGATCTCCAGGGCCGCATTGCCGGCATGGCCAAAGTAGTGGGCGAGGGCAAGGACACCAAGGCCGAGGAAGTCCCCCTGGGCACCAACAACGACGCCTTTGGCCACGGTACCGCCGTGGCCTCGATCATCGCGCGTATGGCCCCCAACGCCAGGATCCACGACATGCGGGTGTTGGGCGAGGGCAATGTGGGTGCTGGGGATCTGCTCGTGGAGGGGCTGCGCGTCGCTGTCATGGCCGAGCGGCCCATTATCAACATGAGCTTGGCAGCCACGGCCAAGGTCTCCCAGCAGGTGTTCCGTTTGTGTGAGATGGCCTACCGCAAGAATTGCCTGATCGTGGCGGCCAAGCGCAACGTGCCGTTCGGCGATTTGGGATTTCCTGCGGAATTTTCCTCCACCGTGTCCGTCGATAATAAGAGTTTCCCCTCGCCGTATGACATTGCGTACCAGTTGGGCAGCGTGATCGAATACGCGGCCCATGGCGAGGAAGTGCCCGTGGCCGCGGCAGGGGGCGGCTACACAACCATGACCGGGACCAGCTTTGCCACGCCGACCATTTCCGGGATCTGCGCCCTGATCAAGGGCGTGTACCCGGACCTGCGGCCCTTTGAGATGAAGACCCTGCTCAAGGGCTTTGCCGTGCCCGCGGACTGACCCCATCGGGCCGAACCGCCCGCTGACCACAACCAGGCCCCCAGGCCTGTGACCATAAGAGGAGTTGCCGCATGACTCATTTGTTTCGCCGTAGGCAAGGCCTTGCCGTGTTCATGCTTCTGAGCCTTGTTGCCTTTACCGTTGCCGCGAGCGGCTGCGTGGAAACATCCCCCAGCCCGGACAGGAACCAAGTCCAGGTGGGGGAGGCCGAAGAACACGCTCCGGACGTGATCCCGGTGGAGGATTTTTTCCGCAACCCCCAACGCTCCCAGTTCCAATTTTCACCGGACGGCCAGTACATCAGCTTCATGATGCCTTGGTTCTCCCGGCTTAATATCTATGTCCAGCGCATTGGCGAGGACCGGGCCTTTCGGATCACCGAGGCCCGCAACCGGGACATCGTGACCTATGAATGGGCCAACGACCATCAGATCGTGTACGCCCAGGACCGCAACGGCGACGAGAACTACCACGCCTTCCTGGTCAATGTGGACGGCTCCAACCGGGCCGACCCCATCGACTTGACCCCCTACGACGACGTGCGCGTGGCCCTGGTGGACCGGCTGGAAAACGACGACCAGCACATGCTCATCAGCACCAACCAGCGCGACGCCCGCGTGTTCGACGTGTACCGCATCAACCTGGAGACCCTGGACATGGAGCTGGTGGCCGAAAATCCGGGCAACGTGGTCACCTGGATGACGGACAACGACGGCCAGCTCCGTCTGGCCGTGGCCACGGACGGGGTCAACCGCTCCATCCTCTACCGCACCACCGAGGACCACGAGTTCCGCGAGCTGTTGTCCACCAATTTCAAGGATTTTGTGGGGCCGCTGTTCTTTGATTTTGACAACAAGAACATCTACGTGGTCTCCAACATTGGCCGCGACCGCCAGGCCATCTTTCTTTTCGACCCCGAGGCCAACGAATTCCTGGACCTCATCTACGAACATGACGAGGTGGACGTGTCCCGGCTCTTCCGTTCCGAAGAGCGCGAGATCATCACGGCGGTCTCGTATTTCACTGATGTCCACCACTACCACTTTTTCGACGAACAGCGCGCCGAGCTCCAGGCCGACCTGGAGAGCCGCTTGCCCGGCTATGAGGTGGGCATCTCGGACATGAACGAGGACGAGACCAAACTGCTCATCGTGGCCTACAACAGCCAGACGCGCGGTGGTTTCTGGTACTATGACCTGACCACGGGCGAGTTCACCAAGCTCGTGGACATCAGCCCCTGGATTGAGGAAGAGGACATGTGCGAGGTGTTGCCCGTGTCCTATGAAGCCCGTGACGGCCTGACCATCCACGGTTACCTGACCCTGCCCCGGGGCGTGGAGCCCGAGAACCTTCCCGTGGTGATCCTGCCCCACGGCGGCCCATCCGCACGCGACTTCTGGCGCTTCAACCCGGACGTGCAGTTCCTGGCCAACCGGGGCATGGCCGTGCTCCAAGTCAACTTTCGGGGCTCCGTGGGCTTTGGCAAGGAATTCTGGAGCGCGGGTTTCAACGAGTGGGGTCTGGCCATGCAGGACGACTTGAGCGACGGTGTTCAGTGGCTCATTGACCAGGGAATCGCGGATCCCGAGCGCGTGGCCATCTACGGCGCGTCGTACGGGGGATATGCGGCCCTGGCCGGGCTCTGTTTCACGCCGGAACTCTACTCCTGCGGCGTGTCCTATGCCGGGCCCTCGAACCTGTTCACCCTGCTGGAGAATATCCCGCCGTACTGGGAACCGGCCCGGGACATGTTCTACGAACAAATCGGCCACCCCGAGGAAGATGCCGAGCGCTTGCGCGCCGTGTCCCCGGTGTTCCATGCTGATCTCATCGAGGACCCGCTGTTCGTGGTCCAGGGGGGCAACGACCCCCGCGTGAGCCAGCTCGAAGCGGACCAGATCGTGGAGGCCCTGGAAGGACGCGGCATTGCCGTGGACTACCTGCTCGTGGGCAACGAGGGCCACGGGTTTTCCAACGAGGAGAACCGCTTTGAGTTCTACTACCTTCTGGAACAATTTCTGGCCGAGCACCTGGGCACCCGCGTTTATGAAGGCGAAGGTTTTGAGTCGCCGGGACTGCCGCCGGGCATGGCTGATGATGAAAACAGCGGCAGCGAGGACAAGGAAGCGTCCCAGGAGTAGATCAGTATCGCCATAAAGCCGGAGCGCCTGTTGGGAGGGTCCGGCAGAGTATAGTCGTTGTCACGAGTGCAACAGACCGCTGAGCAGCGGGGGGAGGTACGCCATGGGCCAAGGCCCCAAGGATGTTGGAAAAGGCGCGCAAACAGGCAAACCCGTGCAAGGCCCCGGCGGCTCGGCTCCTGGCCCGGACCAGGCAGCGCGGCCCACGGGCGCGGGTAACGGCCCTCCGCCGGATATGGGAGGTCCTCCCGGTCCTGGCGGCCCGTCACCTGCTGATCAAGGCGGTACACCGCCTCTAGGCCAAGCCATGGCGGGCAGCCCACCCCCAGGCATGCAGGGACCGGGCGGCGCTCCGCCAGCAGGCGGCGAAATCCGCCAGGGCATGCGGCCCGACGGACCTGCACCATCTGGAGCAGGCGGTACACCGCCATCGGGCCAGGGCGGCACGCCGCCATCTGGAGCAGGCGGCACCCCGCCATCGGGCCAAGGCGGTACACCGCCGTCGGGCCAAGGCGGCGACACGCCCACGCCGCCCAGCGAGCCGCCCCAGCGCCCCGGCGCAGTGCCCGGCCTGGCCATGCGCCCGGACGCCGGACCACCCGCCCAAGGCGGCGAACAAGAAAACATGAAGCTGGAATGGGGCCGCATCTTCCGCTGGGGCCTCAAGGTCGTGTCCTACGCCAAGGGCACCTTTCTCCTGAGCGTGGCCCTGCTGCTCATCGCCTCGCTCCTGGCCATCTACCAGCCGCTCTTGGTCGGCTCCCTGGTCAACCAGCTGCAAGGGTTGGCCACGGGCGGCAGCGACAAGGCAGTCGAGATGGCCGACACCGGCGCGGCCCCAGCTCCGCCTGCTGCCGAAGCCGCGACCCCGGCCGAAGCAACACCCGAAGCCACGGCACCGCCCGAACCCGGCTTCCTGGACCAGGCCATGGCCTCGATCATGCCCGGCAGCCTCAGCGCCCTGGCCTGGCTGTTCCTGATTATTGTCCTGGCCAAGGCCCTGGCCAATTTCTTGGCCCAATGGGTCTCGTCCTGGGCAGACTCGCGCGTGACCCTCAAACTCCAGCAGGGCATGCACGACAAGCTCCTGCACCTCGGCCCGAGCTACCACCAGAAACACGACCTGGGTAAAACCTCGGCAACCGTGGTCCAGTTCGCCCAAGGCGCGCAGCAGATGCTCTGCGAGGTCTACCGTTCCTGGCTGGTGCAGCTCATCACCCTGTTTTTCGCCATCCTCACCCTGTACCAGCAGCTCACCACCTCGGAATTGTCCACAGGCTCCATTGCCCTGCTGCTGGGGGCTCTGGTGGTGGTGCCCATCTTTGGCTGGTGGATGTCCAACTATCTGCGCGACGTATCCACGGAAATGCGCGACGCATTCGTCAGCGTCCAGAGCGAGTTCATGAACTCGGGCGCAGCCCCCATGGAAGTCCAGATCATGGGCGCGCACAAACAGCGCGGCCAAGCCTTTCACACCAAGATCCTGCACCAGGCCAAGGTCAAGGTGAAGTCCGCGTTCTTCCAAACCATCAACCGCATCTTTTCCTCGTCCACCACGCCCTTTCTCCAGGCCCTGTTCATCATCTCATTCGTCATCGCCATGCCTGACGACGCAGGACAACTGCAACGGGCCGCAGGCTCCATCGTGGCCGTGTACCTGCTCATTCCCCAGGCCCTGGCCCCGGTGCAGCAGATCGTGGCCTTTTTCGCGGGCGTGAACATGAGCTGGCCCCAAGTCAAAGTGGTCGTGGACATGCTCGAAACCGAACCCGAAGTGCGCGAGGTCCCGGACGCCGCAGAACTCACCCCGGGCTCCCACGACGTGACCCTGGACGCGGTCACCTTCTCTTACCAAAAGGGCGGCAAAAAGATCCTCGACAACATCAGCCACTCCTTTCCGGCCGGGAAGCGCTCCGCCATCGTGGCCCACGCGGGCAAGGGGAAATCCACCGCTCTGGGCCTGATCATGCGCCTACGCGATCCCCAGGAAGGCTCCATCACCATCGGCGGCCAGGATATCCGCCAGGTGACCCTGGACAGCCTGCGCGGCCAGGTCG
>QZKZ01000145.1 GCA_004796465.1 Desulfovibrio sp. | reverse complement strand
TTTTTCATCTGTTCGTGGCTGGTGAACAGGCCGAAGTTGCCGCCCTCGGAAGCGTAGGTGGACCAGGTGTAGTCCAGGCCGATTTCGTGGAAGAGCATCATGTAGCCCATGTAGGTGTAGATGCCCGGGTCCGCGAAGATGTCGCCCGAAGGGGTGATGAACAGGACCTTGTGGCCCTTTTCATTGAGCGGCGCGTTGACCTTGATGCCGGTGATGGCGTGGATGTCGTCTTCCAGGAACTCTTTGATCTCTTTGTAGGCGTGGGGCTGGATACCCATGTGGTTGCCGGTGCGGGTGCAGTTGGCCACCGGCTCGATGATCCAGTTGATGTTGATGCCCAGCATGTGCAACATCTCGCGTCCCATCATGGTGACTTCCGCGGTATCGATGCCATAGGGGCAGTACAGGGAGCAGCGGCGGCATTCCGTGCATTGGTAGTAGTAGTAAAACCACTCCTTGACCACTTCCTTGGTCATTTTGCGCGCGCCGCCGATCTTGCCCAGGATTTTACCCGCAGTGGTGAATTCCTTGCGGTAGATGGAACGCATGAGCTCGGCGCGCAGGACAGGCATGTTCTTGGGGTCGCCGGAGCCGATATAGTAGTGGCACTTGTCGGCGCAGGCGCCGCAACGCACGCAGATGTCCATGAACAGCTTGAAGGAGCGGTACTTGGACAGGCGTTCCTTCATGCCCTCATGCAGGATTTCCATCCAGTTTTCCGGGAGCTGCCAATCGTCGTCAGCAGGGCTCCACTCGCGGCAGTTGGGCAGGCCGAGGTATTCAGCGATCTCGGGCTTGCCAGGATAAGCGAAATTGCCGTCCCTGATGGTGGGCTTGTAGTCCATCCAATGCTGGGCGGGCATTCCGTAGTTGATTTTCAACAGCTCTTCTGGAGAAGGAATGTTGGCCATGACTACACCTGTTCCTCCTGAGTTTCTTCCGGAGCATCCGGGGTTGCTTCGACCGGGGCGTCGTTATCCAGGGGCAATCCGACCTCGATCATGTTTTCCCTGAAATCGTCTTCATACTCTGCATAGGTGTGGAACGCGGGTTCCGGGTTCCAGGGGTTGTCATGATGCTTGGCCCGGTTGTCGTTGGGCATGTTCCGGGTGGGCGAGAGGAAGACGCCGCCCATGTGCATGAGCTTGGAGAACGGGAAGTAGATCAAAAGCGAGCACACCAGGAACAGGTGGATGTAGAAGATGGAGCCCACGGATTTGAGCGCCACGGGGTCGGACACGGGCGACAAGGTCACCAGGCCCATGGTCAGTGTCTTGACCGCGGTGATGTCGGTCTTGCCGAAGTAGCGCATCCAGATGCCCGTGCCCACCACGCCGATGATCAGCATCAGCGGGAAGTAGTCGGCCAACTGGGAGATGTAGCGCACCTTGTCGTCAAAAATGCGGCGGCCAAGCAGGAAACCCACAGCCACGAGAATCAGCACACCGGACATGAACAGTCTGGGAACGCCGATCTGCATGATGCCGTCAAGGAATTCCACTTTATCGATGAGCCACAGCACGGGGTCCGAAGTGCCCAGGAAAAAGCGGAAGTGCCGGATAAAAATGACGAGAAAACAATAGTGGAACAGGATGGCGAAAAGCCACAACCACTTGGCCGAGGCGTACGAGACCCTCGGGCCGGGATGGAGTTTCATGGACGTGTTGCGGAACAGCGACCGGAAGGCCAGCACTTCCAAAGCCATACGCACAACGGTCCACCCAGCGTTGGGAGGATTGTCCAAGGGATTGGATTTGATCCAATCATGGGATTTCTGCTGACCGCCAGTCGTCGGGATCCGAAACGGCACCGGGGATCTCGCCCAGTTCAGGATCCGATAGGCGAATCCCAGGACGAAGATCACAACGGCGGCGTAAGGAACAATGTTCCCGAGGATGTTGTGCTGGTCGAACAGAGTACCCAGGTAGCCCATGCACCCAAGCGCCAACACTACCAGGACTGAAATAAATACTGCCATGTGCCCTTACCTCGCTTACTTAAGAGACCTTCAATTTATAGGTGTATCCGGTTCCTCAGCCGGTTCGCACACCATGTTCGCACGCCTTACCAACATATGGTGTTGTTTCTTCACTTCTTGTACGCGCATTTCATATATCTGCCGCTTGCACTGCATGAAGATGTCAATGGCCAGCAGCATCAGGGTGTCAATCTTTGATTCAAATTCGAGAAGGTCGGGGGCAATGCCCGGTTTATTGAGTTCTTTTTTCAGCAGGTCGCGCAGGATGGACTTGATCAGGTAGAAGACGCCAATGGCCCTGGCGGGTGTGAAATCCTGCACAGCGCGGATGCGGACGATTTCGTCCACCAGGGGGGTGACTTCCTCCGAGTCCAGGCCCGGCTTGAGCAGGGCAGGCACAAGCGCCTGCACGGCTTCGGTGATGCGGTGTCCCACGGGATTGTGAAACTGGTCCTTGGACTTGCGCATGAAACCAGTGGTATCCAAGGGATAGGTGCGAAAAATGGCTTCAGTCCATTTTTCCACCAAAACGTCTTGATGTTCTGAAAGCAGTTCGTCCAACTTCATGGTGTCTCGTAATTGTTCGGAAATTAGGTCAACTCCTGGGATACATAAAAGTTTTTTCCTGGTTTGTCCAAAAAAAAACAAGCTCAATGCCAAGGAAGCGACCAAGCCCGGCCGAGTAAGGCGGGCCTTGTTTTTCTGGAAATTTGACCAGGAAAAGGGTAGGATACATTTTTTTGTTGGGGAGGCGATTTTCTTGAAAAGAGGCGGGGTTCGCGAAACGTCGCCTCATTGTGGGAATGACGATATATCCGAGTAGAGAAGTATGGAGAAGAAGCGTGTTGTTGTTACGGGGATGGCGGCGCTGACCCCTGTGGCCGAGTCCATGCAGGAGACATGGGAGGCCCTGGTGGCGGGCCGATCAGGAATCGGGTCGGTCACCCAGTTCGATGCTTCGGCGTATGCGGTCAAAATCGCCGGGGAAGTGGATTTCAATCCAGAGGCCATGCTCGATTTCAAGGAAGCCAAGCGCATGGCCCGTTTCTCCCAGTTTTGCGTGGTCACGGCCAAGACTTTGCTGAGGGACGCGGGATGGGAGATTCCCCCGGAAGGTTCCCCTGGTCTGGGCACTATCATCGGCACGGGCATGGGCGAACTGGCCCTGCTGGAGTCCATGCACGCGCGTATGCTGAAAATGGGCGTGCGCCGCATTTCACCTTTTCTTATCTCGGCCATCGGCAACATGGCCCCAGGTTTTGCATCAATATATATTGGTGCCAAAGGTATCAACCTGGCCGTATCCACGGCCTGCGCCTCTGGGCTGCACGCCTTGGGCATGGCGGCCGATGAAATCCGCATGGGGCGCATAGACGCCGCGGTTTGCGGCGGTGTGGAAGCCAATGTGGCGCCCATGGCTTTTGCCGGTTTTGGGGCCTTGCGCGCGCTGTCCAAGCGCAATGACGACCCAAAGGCAGCCTCCCGACCCTTTGACCGGGATGCGGACGGTTTTGTCATTGCCGAGGGTTGCGGTTTGTTGCTGCTGGAAGAATTGGATCACGCCAAGCAGCGCGGCGCTAACATCCTCGCCGAGGTCATGGGCAGCGGAGCCACGGGCGACGCCGCGGATTGGACCAGCCCGGCCGCTGACGGCGAGGGACTGCGGCGGGCAGTGGCCATGGCGCTCAGGGACGCTGGGCAGGAGGCTGGGGATATCGATGTGGTGTATGCCAATGGGCTGTCCAGCCCCCTGGCAGACCTGGCCGAGACCCAAGCGCTCAAGGCCGCCCTGGGGGAGAGGGCCTATCAAGTGCCCGTGACCGCCTTGAAGTCGATGCTCGGGCATATGATCG
>QZKZ01000340.1 GCA_004796465.1 Desulfovibrio sp. | reverse complement strand
CTGATATTTCGAGCCGGGCCTTGGCCCGGCATCATGTATTCCGGGGCTTTTCGTCATTATCCGCGCGGTGGATACGGCTTCTAATTCTTACAATAAAAAACGGCCCCGATTGGGGCCGTTTCACCTCTTTATCACCGGTTGATTAGCCGCATCCCGAGCAGCCACTGGAGCATCCGCCCCCGCCAAACTCCAGCTTGGAGTCAATGGCGAAGCCCATGGGCGACATGTCGATGGAAAAGGGTTGGCCTTCGTCAGCCAGGGCCTTGTCCACCACAAAGTCGTAGCCGTCAGCGGTAAACGTGGAGTCGTTGTCCGACGCTTCGTCCAGGGCCAGGGCCAGTTGCGCGCCGCCGCAGCCCGCGGCAACGAAGATGCGGATGGCGGCTTTGTCCTTGTCAGCAAAATACTTATCCAGCTCTTGGCGAGCCGTGTCGGTCATCTCGATCATTGATTTCCTCCTGATTTGGTCTGGGATAATACCTAATGACTGCCCCGGAAAAGTCAAACCAAAAAGAGGGGAAAAAAGCGGGTTTTTCTCTTTTCACCGCCCCAAACAAAAACGGCCCGCAAGGGGCCGTTCCTGTTCGTGGGGTGGTGGGCGATCCGGGATTTGAACTCGGGACTTCCACCGTGTGAAGATGGCACTCTAACCACTGAGTTAATCGCCCACAAACGAAGAACGAGTACATTAGCCAAAACCCAAATCCATGGCAAGGGGATTCTCACAATCCGGTTTCCGGCCTTTCAGCCCCCCGCCAACACGAAACATCCGTTATTTGACCACGGCCCCGCCCCCAGGTACAACCTCCCCGGAAACAGCAACCCTCTTCACCGCAAGGACTCTGCATGCGACTGTTAGTCACCGGCGGCTGCGGTTTTATCGGCGCCAACTTCCTGCACCACCTGCTCGGAACCCACGACAACGCGTTCGTGGTCAACCTGGACAAGCTGACCTACGCGGGCAACCCTCTCAGCGTGAAAGCCCTGGAGGACCGCTATCCCGAGCGTTACGTATTCGCCCACGGCGACATCGGCGACCAGGACCTGGTCATGGGTCTGCTTGAGGGGCACCAGATCGAGGCTGTGGTCAACTTCGCGGCTGAATCCCATGTGGACCGCTCCATCAGCGACCCCGCGCCATTCGTCACCACCAATGTCATGGGCACCCAGGTGCTGCTGGAATGCGCGCGGCAACACAAGATCGAACGTTTCGTGCACATCTCCACGGACGAGGTCTACGGCTCCCTGGGGCCGGAAGGCGCGTTCTCCGAGACCACGCCCCTTGCGCCCAACAGCCCCTACTCCGCGTCAAAAGCTTCGGCAGACCTGTTGTGCCGGGCCTATTTCAAGACCTACAATTTTCCCGTGCTCGTGACCCGCTGCTCCAACAACTACGGCCCCTATCAGTTCCCGGAAAAACTGATTCCGCTCATGATCCAAAAGGCCGGGGCAAACGAGCCCTTGCCCGTGTACGGGGACGGACAACATGTGCGCGATTGGATTTACGTCCTGGACCACTGCCGGGGCGTGGAACTGACCCTGACCAAGGGAAAAGAGGGCAAGGTCTACAACTTTGGCGGCGCGTCCGAACTGCCGAATATCGAGGTGGTCAAGACCATTCTCACGGCCCTGGGCAAGGACGAGTCCCTGATCCGTTACGTCAAGGACCGGCCCGGCCACGACCGGCGCTACGCCATGGACTATTCCCTGGCTGAAAAGGAATTGGGCTTTGTGCCGGAATTCGACTTCTCGCGCGGCATCGCCGAGACCATTGCCTGGTACGAAGCCAACCAGGACTGGATGGAAAGCGTGCAGAGCGGCGCGTACCGCGAATTCATGAGCCGCTGGTACAAGGAGCGCGTGTAATGGCGGGACTCAAAGCAGTTATTTTGGGCGGCAAAACCGGCATGCTGGGCCGGGCTTTGCTGGACGCGGCGCTAAAAATGGGCTTGGACGCCCTGCCCTTGGGCCGAGAAGACTACGACATGCTCGACGCCGACAGCTTGGCCCGCATGGTGGACAGGGAAGAGCCGGACCTGCTGTTCAACGCCATCGCCTACACCAATGTGGACAAGGCCGAGGAAGAAGAAGACCAGGCCCAGGCCGTCAACGCCTGTCTCCCCGGCAACCTGGCCCGCTTGGCCAAGGCCCACGGCTTCCAGCTCATCCACTTTTCCACGGACTTTGTGTTTGACGGCAAAAACCGGTCCACGCCGTATTTGGAGAACGACGAGCCCAATCCGCTCTGCGCTTACGGCCGCACCAAGCTGGCTGGAGAGCGCAAGATTCTCGAGGTTGATCCCGACCGGTTTTGCATCGTGCGCACGGCCTGGCTCTTTGGCCCGGGCCGCAAGAACTTCGTCAAGACCATGCTCACCCTGGCCCAGGACCGCGACGAACTGCGCGTGGTCCACGACCAGATCGGCTCGCCCACCTACACCCCGGACCTGGCGTCCTTGTCCCTGGCCCTGGCAGAACTGGACGTGCGCGGTATTTTCCACGCCGCGAACTCGGGCGTGGCCAGTTGGTGCGAATTGGCTGCGGAAGCCATCTCCCTGGGCGGTTTCAACACCACGGTCACGGCCATCCCCACCGAGGAATACCCCACCCCTGCGGCACGGCCCGCCTATTCCGTGCTCGACACCACAAAACTGGTCAAGATCACGGGCGTGACGCCCCGGCCCTGGGTCCAGGCCCTGCGCGACTATGTGTATCTCATGAGCGGGACCGAATCCTAGCCGCTCTCCCCGCCTAGACGTCTTTCCGCGAGTCCCTTCCAAGGGCCTGCCCTTACAACAGCCCCCGCCGTCTACACGTCCTCGCGCGTACTCTGCTCGATGATCCAGGCATTGGCCGCAAAGGACGCCAGAAAAAACACTGGGATCGCCCAAAAGGCCAATAAAAAACCCACGAGCGCGGCCATGAGCAAGGACAGGATCGCTCCCCAGATGTAACCCAGCAGGATAACGGACACGAGCTTGTCCACGAAAAAGTGGCTGAGCACCCCCACCACCAGCATGCCCAACCCTGTCCAGAAACTGAGCAGGCAGGCCAGGCCGAACAACAGCGAACACTGCACAAAAAGCACGACCTGGAATATTCGGCGCTTGCGATTCCTGATTCGCTCCAAACGCGACAGAATCAGCTCGTCCAACTCGTCGTGCAGCCCGTAGGCCAGGCTGCGGTAGTCATGGTCATTGGATTCGCGCAGCTCGATCACGAACCAGCCCGGCCTGATCTCGATCCCAATGCCCTGCTCCCTGCACTCCGCCGAGAACCACCGCGCCTTTTTGAGATCCATCCCGGCCAGGGCCGCATGGTCACTGACATATTCGCCGTCCACCACCACCCGCGTCTCGCCCAGCCTGTCCTTCATATAACGGGCAACGCCCAGTAGATCGTCTCCGTGCAGCCTTTTCAGGGGATAGCGGTCCTTGAGCTGTTCCCTGCGCTCCCCTGCAATGGGAGCATGGTGGCTGTAGACGGTTTCGGTTTCCATGATATTTCCGGAATCCTGCTTAATTTTCTTGACGGACAGCCCAGCCGTCTTATTTCGACGTATACCCCCGGGGGGTGAAATTTCCCTCTGGACATGCTACACGGACAAAAACCAAACCCCAAGGAGTCCTTGCCATGTATTTCAAACAAATCACGACCCCGGGACTGGGGTGTCTTTCCTACATCATCGGCTGCCCCGGCGCCAAAGTCTGCGCCGTGGTCGACCCCAAACGCGACGCCCAGGACTACCTCGACATAACCCGCGAAGAGGGCATGCGCATCACCCACGTCATCGAGACCCACATTCACGCGGACCACGTGAGCGGCAACCAGGAACTGGCAGCGGCCACAGGCGCGGAGATCTGCTACATGGAGGGTTCGCCCATCACCTACCCGCACACCGTGCTCAAGGAAGGCGACGAGATGGTCCTGGGCAACGCCAAGCTGCGTTTCCTGCACACTCCGGGACACACGCCCCACGCCATGTCGATCCTGGTCACGGACACGGCCCGGGCCGACGAACCCTGGCTCCTGCTCACCGGCGACCTGCTGTTCGTGGGTGACGTGGGGCGGCCGGACCTGGCCGGGGAAGAGCTGTTCCAGGAACAGGCCGAAAACCTGTACCGCAGCCTATATCACAAGCTGGGCTACCTGCCCGACCGCATCGAGGTGTTTCCGGCCCATGGCCAGGGTTCGCTCTGCGGCAAGGGCATGAGCTTCAAGTCCAACACCACCCTTGGTTTTGAACGAGTCGCCAACTGGGCCTTTCAGTTCACTTCCAAGCAAGCTTTCCTGGACCAGGTGCTGGGCGAGTTCCCCATCCGGCCCATGAGTTTCACCCACATCATCACCACCAACATGAACGGCGCGCCCCTTTTGGAACGCTGCCCCCTGGAAAAATCCCTGTCCCTGGAATCCTTCAAGGCGCGCATGGACGCCGGGGCCGTGGTCATCGACACCCGGGACACGGCCGCGTTCGGCGGCGTGCACATCCCGGCCAGCGTGAACATCGGCTTTGACCGCCAGACCGCCAACTGGGTGGGCATGGTCGTGGACCCCAAGGCCGAGATCATCCTGGTGGTCGAGGACAAACCCCAATACGACGCCATGCTCCTGGAGCTGCACCGCATAGGCTACGACAACATCACGGGTTATTTGGCCGGAGGCATCTCCACCTGGGTTTTCGCGGGCATGCCCGTGGAAAAGCTGGACCAGCTTCCCGTGCAGCAGCTCAAGGACCTCATCCACCGCTCGGATAACGGCGCGCCGCGCATCATCGACGTGCGCACCCCCGGCGAATGGGAAGCAGGCCATCTTGCCGAGGCCCAACACCTGCCGCTCATGCAGGTGCTCAAGG
Source organism: Desulfovibrio sp. (assembly GCA_004796465.1). Taxonomy (GTDB): domain Bacteria; phylum Desulfobacterota; class Desulfovibrionia; order Desulfovibrionales; family Desulfovibrionaceae; genus MADRE1. The sequence continues at coordinate 2,316 of QZKZ01000340.1, read as the reverse complement.
AGGGCATCGACGCCCCCCGCGACGAGGAGCTGATCGTGATCTGCGGCTCGGGCTACCGCTCCAACATCGTGGCCAGCCACCTCCAGGAAAACGGCTACACCGAGGCCAAGTCCGTGGCAGGCGGCATGTTCGCCTGGGCCAACTCGGGTTTTCCCGTGACAAAATAATTCATTGGGCGTAAGGAGTCGTCCCTGGCCTTTACCAGGGGCGACTTCTTTCCTTTGCGGACACCACATGAGCACCGAGACCCCCCGCCCCCTGCCCAAAACCCTGGTCCAAGCCGTGCTGCGCCAGTTCACCGACGCGGCCAAGGTCTGCAAGGACCTCTACCTGGTCATGATCCCGATCATCATCGGCATCAAGGTCCTGGAAGAACTCGACCTCATCCAATACGCGGCCTGGCCCCTCACGCCCATCATGGAACTGGTGGGCCTGCCCGCTGAAATGGGCTTGGTCTGGGCCTTTTCCATCATATCGAACCTCTATTCCGGGATCATCGTGTACGCGGCCCTGGCCCCGGACCTGCCCACGCTCTCCGTGGCCCAAATCACCGTGCTCACGACCATGATGCTCGTGGCCCACAACATCCTGGTCGAATGCCGCATCACCAAGCTCGCGGGCGTCAGCTTCCTGGGCCAGGCCGTGATCCGCATCCTGGGCGCGGCTGTGTTCGGCCTGGTCATGCATCTCCTCTTCACCCACTTCGACCTGCTCCAGGAACCCTCGGCCATGCTCTTCACGCCCTCGCCCCAGGTCGAGACCTGGTGGGGCTGGGCCCTGGGCGAAATCCGCAACCTGGCCATGGTCTTTGTGATCATCTTCAGCCTGCTGCTGATCATGAAGATCCTCAAGCGGCTCAGGATCACGGACCTGCTCGTGTTCCTGCTCACGCCCGTGCTGCGCTTGCTCGGCATCGGCAAGAGCGCGGCCACTGTCACCGTGATCGGCCTGGCCTTGGGCCTGACCTACGGCGGCGGCCTCATTGTCCACGAAGTGCGCCAGGGCAACGTGGACCAGCGCGACCTGTTCCCGTCCCTGACCCTCATGGGCCTGTCCCACGCGCTCATCGAGGACACCCTGCTCATGCTGCTGCTCGGCGCGCACCTCATTGGCGTGCTCTGGCTCAGGCTGGCCCTGTCCTTGATCGCCGTGGCCCTGTTCACCCACATCATCCTGCGCATCTGGCCGCACAAGCCCAAGCCCTTGCCCTCAATCCAGCCCAACGAGCCCGACACCCCCAAAGACCCTGAAGACCCCGGAAACCAGCCGTGAAGGAGTTTCCTCCTTCACTGGCCGCCGTGCTGGGCCTCAAGCGCCGCGATATCTCCGTGGCCCTGTGCATGGACCCTGACCAGGGCTCCATCGACTTTCCCGGTGATCCCACCTTCGCCCTGACCCGCATCAACTCCACCTCCCAGGGCGACCCCTTTACCCTGTCCCAGATTTCCCTGAGCGTGCACTGCGGCACCCACATTGAAACGCCCGCCCACTTCCTTGCCCACGGCCCAAGCATCGACCAGTTCCCTCTGGACTCCCTGCTCCTGCCCACCCAGGTCTTGGATCTCACCGGCTTGGAGCGCATCGGCGCCCCCGCCCTGGCCGCCCCCTTGCGCCACGTGGAGCCAGGCCAAGCCGTATTGCTCAAGACCGACAACTCCATGCGCGGCATCTGCCGCAACGGCCGCTTCCAGGAAGACTACGTGCCTCTCACCCAAGACGGAGCCCAGGCATTGGCCCAACTCCCCGTCGCCTTGGTGGGCCACGACTACGCCACCCTGGAACCCAGCAACGACAGAACCTTTTCCGCGCACCACGCCTTGCTCGGCAACAATATTCCCATCCTCGAAGGCATCGACCTGGCCGAGGTTCCCCCCGGCCCCTGCATCCTGCTCTGCCTGCCCCTCAGAATCAAAGGCTGCGAAGCATCGCCCGTGCGGGCCGTTCTGTTGTCCGAACAGTAGCGGTTCTTTCCAGCCCTGGCACCAAACGTTACTTCTGGGCTGAGCTCTGCTTATGGGGTGAGCGCTGATTCTGGGCTGGCCCTGTCTTAGGCTGTGCGCTGCTCAGATGTGTGCGGCCTCAGGCTTGAACGCTGTTTCTGGATCGTTGGTTGTTTCTGGATTGAGCGTTATTTCTTGACTGAACGCAATTTCCAGCGGGGAGTATTCCTTTCACAAAAGGAAACCTTCCAGCCTCAAGCTGGATGGCCGCTGGCGCGGATCGTGCGGCCAAGGCTCGGGATATCCGCGAAAAGGAAGACCCCAGGAAGGATTCGGCTGAACGCGCTCCAAGAAACTGCACGATCCGTGACAGCGG
>QZKZ01000093.1 GCA_004796465.1 Desulfovibrio sp. | reverse complement strand
TGACGATGGTTCCAGCCTGGGCAAGCGCATCCTGGCCTTGGAGCACCGCATCTATCCCCAGGCCTTGCAGTGGTTGGCCCAGGACCGGCTTCGCATCGAAGGCCGCCAGGTGATCCTCAACGGCCAAGACGAACTTGACGAGGCTGATTTCGCGCCCGTGAATGGCGCGTATCTGGTGTATCCGCCCCTGGAAAAGGGCTTTTAGGAAGAGCGCCATGGCCGAGGAATTCCGCTTTGAGTTGAGCCAAGAAGAAAAGGACTATCTCAGGGAGCTGGTGCGCCTCGCCATTCTCAAGCGGCTTAACAACAAGGACGCGGACGACCTGCCCGACCCGCCCACGGACAAGCTCAAGGAGCCCTTGGGCGCGTTCGTGACCCTGAAAATCGCGGGCAACCTGCGGGGTTGCATCGGCAATGTGTACGGCGACAAGCCCCTGCACCTGACCGTGGCCCGCATGGCCCAAGCCGCGGCCTTTGAGGACCCCCGCTTCCCGCCCCTCACGGCCAAGGAATTCGACCAGACATCCATTGATATTTCCATCCTCAGTCCGGTGACTGAGTGCCCGGATCCGCTCAAGGTGGAGATCGGCCGCCACGGCCTGATCATCCGCAAGGGAGGCCGCTCCGGCCTGCTTCTGCCCCAGGTCCCCGTGGAATGGGGCTGGGACCTCACCACCTTCCTGGAGCACACCTGCGCCAAGGCAGGCCTGCCCAAGAACAGCTGGAAAGACCCATCCGCCCAACTCTATTGGTTTGAAGCCGAGGTATTCTAAGAGTGTTCGCCATGTTCTCCCAAACGCCGGGGGCTGACAGCCAAGCCCACCGGCGCATGTACCTGTTCCTGATCATTCTCACCGTGGCCTCGGCCCTGGCCTTTCAGGGCTGGCGCACCCTGCTCAACAATTTTGCCGTGGAGCAGGCCGGCATTGACGGCTTTGAGATGGGCGTGATCCAGTCCGTCAGGGAGATCCCTGGATTCCTGGCTCTGCTCGTGGTTTACCTGCTGCTCATTATCCGGGAGCACCGGCTGGCCGCCTTGTCCGTGGCCGTGCTCGGCCTGGGCGTGGCTGCCACTGGGTTCTTTCCCAGCTTCGCGGGCATCACCATCACCACCCTGATCATGTCCTTTGGGTTCCATTATTTCGAGACCCTGAACATGTCGCTCACTCTGCAGCATTTTGACCTCAGAGAGGCGCCCCTGGTCTCGGGCAAGCTGCGCGCGGCCATGTCAGCGGCCAACCTGGTCGCGGGCGGCCTGATCTTTGTCCTGGCCATCTGGCTCAACTACCAGATGCTGTTTCTCATCATGGGCGGGGTGGTGTTCTTGGTGGGTGCTGGTACCCTGTTCAGCGATCCTTCCAGCAAGGAGACCACGCCGCAGAAAAAACGCATGGTGCTCAAGAAGCGCTATTGGCTGTTCTACGCCCTGACCTTTTTGGCCGGGGCCAGGCGGCAGGTGTTCGTGGCCTTTGCCGTGTTTCTTTTGGTGCAGAAGTTCGAGTATTCCGTGCAGGCCGTGACCGCGCTGTTCGTGGTCAACAACCTGATCAACATCTTTCTGTCCCCGCTCATCGGCAGGGCTGTGAACCGGTTCGGCGAGCGCAACGTGCTGGGCCTGGAATACTTCAGCCTGATCCTGGTCTTTGCGGGCTACGCCTTGACCGAGTCAGCTTGGTTCGCGGCTGTGCTGTACATCCTGGACCACATCTTCTTCAACTTCGCGTTCGCCATGCGCACCTATTTCCAGAAAATCGCGGACCCGGCTGACATAGCGCCGTCCATGGCCGTGGGGTTCACCATCAACCACATCGCTGCCGTGGTTATTCCGGTGCTGGGCGGTTTGGCTTGGCTGGAGAACTACCGCATCGTGTTCTGGGGCGGGGCCGTGTTGTCGTTGGGGTCGCTGGTGTTGACGCGGTGTATTCCGTCCAAGGCGCGGTTGGAGGAGTTGGCTGGGGAGTAAGTATCTGAGCGGTGAGTAGGCGCAAGTGGAAAGGTAAACCGGCCCCAAGTCTTCAAGGACTGGGGCCGGTTTTGATTTACATCTCCGCCGTCTTGGCCAGCGCCGTATGCGCCTGGTCAATTTTGCCCTGGGCCTCGAAAGCCCGGGCCAGCTCCATCCAGAAGGGCTTGCGGTCAGGCCTGAGCGCCACGGACTGGCGGGCGAAGGGAAAAAGGGATTGCGTCTCGCGGTTCGGAACTAATCGTTGTCAGGCCTTATCCCACTGCCCCGAGCCCCCAGGTCCACTCGCGAGACATGCGTAGCAATGCCCTCTTTTTGGAACAGATTGGTCAGATTGACCGCCATGTCGCTTTTCAGGTTCCATGCCTCGGCAGGCGACTCGGCCCAAGCAGCGATCCAGCACACAACGCACTCTTTTTCCAGCCGAATGACCCAGAATTGGGGTTTTTCTCCATCAGTGTAAGAGTCGCTGAGCATCGCCGCTTGCACGGCAAGTTCGCGAACGCGCTCAATTTCGGCGTCATAGGACACATAGAATTCAAGGTAGGCCCACAAACGGGAATCATTGAGGTTGAGGTTCGTGAACTCTTTGGTGAGCATGCGGCTGTTGGGAATGACGTAGCGTTTCCAATCCCATGTTTTGATCTTGGTGTGGGTTATGGAGATGTCTTCAACCGTTCCGTATTGCTGGTCGATGATCAGGGTGTCTCCCACGCGCAGTTGGTTGGAAAAACTGATGACTACTCCTGAGATCATGTTTTCCACAAGGGGCTTGGCCGCGATACCTATGACAGCCGTGAGCACGGCCACCAGAATCGAAAGCATGGTGCTGGGCAACTTGCCGATGAACGGCGCCACAAAAGCCAAAAACCAAAATACCGCGACCAGGAAAAACAAGACCCTTTGAATGATGGTGAATCTGGACCTGACGCCTTTGATGATGCGCCCTTTTTTCCGCTTCTCCTCCTTGGAAGTGAGGATGTTGGTCGGCATGGGGGCGATGGTCTCAGGGTCCTTGACCAACTCCTCAATACGGGTCACGCGTTCCTGCTTGAACCTGGAAAGCCTGAAACTGAGCCAGGAGTAAAATACTCCGGCCACAAGGGTGATGCCGACTAAATAGAACAGCAAGGAATAATCAACAGTCATAGTGAGTGGCTCGTTTAGAATGTCCTGCCCGCAATGCCGACTATCAGGCTCAAAAGCTTTGTGACACCTGCCTTGGGTTGTCAGGCGGAAATGTATCTTTCCAGGGTGGTGGAGTCACGCCAAATCTCAAGGCAAAAAACCCAAGGCCGTCCTGTTCATGTCCGGACAGACCTTGGGTTTTCCTTTCTAGGTGCTCTTCTTGCGTGTTGCCCCTTGCCAGGGGCAAAAACCTACATCTCCGCCGTCTTGGCCAGCGCCGTATGCGCCTGGTCAATCTTGCCCTGGGCCTCAAAGGCCCGGGCCAGCTCCATCCAGAAGGGCTTGCGGTCTCCAAATGCTGGGGGAATCAATTTTGTTTCATATCGAATGGTTACTCCCTAGTATCAATATCAAATGGCACCCCCCCTTCAATTGCTTGCGGAGTGGACAAACTGGGTCGTTGAGATTCAATGGATACAATTGCTGGACCATCCACGTCGTCTCCTCCTTGCCCGGTCCTGAAGTAGGCGATGGTATTAGTCAGTTGCTCGGATTGTCCGGTCAGTTCCTCAGACATGGCAGCCGTTTCTTCAGAGGTGGCCGCATTCGATTGCACGACCTTGTCCAGCTCTTGAATCGCTTTCGTAATTTGGCTAACGCCGCTGTCTTGTTCCGAGGAAGCGGCAGCGATTTCCTGCACGAGCTCGGCATTTTTTTGTATGTCAGGTACCATTTTGCTCAGCATAGTCCCCGCCATTTCAGCTATGTGAACACTTGAGGTGGAAAGCTCGCTAATCTCCGCCGCAGCGGTGCCGGAACGTTCGGCCAGCTTCCTCACTTCTGAAGCAACTACGGCAAAACCCTTTCCGTGCTCCCCGGCCCTGGCTGCTTCGATTGCCGCGTTCAATGCCAGCAGGTTGGTTTGTCGTGCGATCTCTTCAACAATGGAAATTTTTTCAGCGATTTCTTTCATGGCTGAAACTGTCTGCTGCACGGCTTCGCCTCCCTCGCGAGCATCCGATGAAGCTTGCCTGGCAATTCTCTCGGTTTCCTGGGCATTTTCTGAATTTTGTCGGATCGAGGCAGCCATCTGCTCCATTGAAGAGGATATTTCCTCTACACTCGCGGCTTGCTCAGTCGAGCCTTGGGAAAGTTCTTGGGCCGAGGACGACAACTCAGTGCTTGCCGATGAGACGTTTGATGCCGAAGACTGAATGTCTCCGACAATGGAGGTCAGGTTAGCTACCATGTCCCTAAGGGCCGAGACCATAGTCCCAACCTCGTCTTTCTGGTCGACATTGAGGCGCGCCGCAAGGTTCCCGGAAGCGACCTGCTGAGTGAACGCGACGCTTTTTTTCAGAGGGGTCACCACAGCTCTGGTGATCAGGATCGACAAGACGAGCCCCAACCCTGAAATTAAAGCCAGAACAATGACCAACCAAAGGAAATAATCCTGAACCACTCCAAAAGAAGCATCGGTCTTCGTTGCGATGCCGCTTTCTACTTTTTCCGCGCCTGACTTCACCTCTGCCAAAATTGCGTTAGCCAAGTCCGCTTGGATCTTTACGTTTTCCAAATATTCGTAAGTCAACTCACGGATTTGTATATTGGCGGATAAGGCAGCTTCGGCCTTCGCAACGAAAGGTGTTCCCTCTAGGCTTTCAATGTCCCTTTCAGTGTTCTCGAGGAGTTGGCCCAGGAAGTCGAGCATGGACTGCTCAACACTCAGATCTTCTTTGAGTAAGAGGAATCTCACTCGAATCTCGTAGTTGGAGGCAGTATTGATGCTCGCACCTTGAATAACCAGCCGTTCCAAAGTTGAGACCTCGTCACGGCCAATCTCGTCGGCCAGCTTTTCAGCCATCTGGCTGATGAATTTTTGAGAAATGCCGATCGACTCTCCTGTCAACTGAAAGATGTCAGCTTCGATCTCCATGTTTCTTGTTCTGTATTCTTCGTATCGAGCGAGATCGTCTCCTATCTGGAACAGATCGTTTGTCTTGCTTTCCAGAAGGAGTGTGGCCAACTCTTCAAGCGATAGTCGCATGTCGTCATAAGACGTCTTCCCATTCATGTAGTCGTTAATCGCAAGTGTCGTTTCCCTGATGGAGTTCCCAAGCTTTTGATTAAACACCTGATCGATCCTCATCTGCTCGACCATGGAACCGGAACTGAAATACATAATCCCTACTGCCGCTAAAAGGGGCAGATAGAAAATACTGGGAAGCAACATTTTGATTTTAATACTTATCCTGCCAAAAAATGATGATCGCATGATCCCCCCGGAGTAGGCTGAAAATCGTTCTTGGGCCTGGAAATTCTGCGGGCGCTGCTAGAAAAAAAAGAACCCACCTTTAAAAATATGAACGAATCTCCTGCTTTTGACAAGAAGAGAATGAAAAAGCCGTTATAAACTATTGACCCAGCGTTTCTTTTCCCACCCGCCACGGCTATGGTCAGGACCGCGGAACGATTAGGACATCAATCCCCCATCATCAACCAGAATAAACCAATGTACCCCCGTGTTAGGAAATATGCCAAAATAAATGACAAGGCCTGTCCTGGAAGTCAGGACAGGCCTCGGAAACAAATATCAGTGGTATGAGGCTAGGGATTACCCCAATAGCGGGGCAAGCGGTCAATTAGTCTTACATCTCCGCCGTCTTAGCCAGCGCCGTATGCGCCTGGTCAATCTTGCCCTGGGCCTCGAAAGCCCGGGCCAACTCCATCCAGAAGGGCTTGCGGTCGGGCCTGAGCGCTACGGACTGGCGGGCGAATGACACGGCGATTGCCGCGTCCTCGCCGTGGTCCAGGTACAGCTTGGCAAGCAGATGCAGGGACAGGGCGTCGTTGGGGTCGCGGGTAAGGGCCTGGTGCAGATGGTCCTTGGCCTGGTCCTTGCGGTCCTGCTTGATGCACAAGCGGGCCAGGTAACGCGGAGCCAAGGCGTGGCCATCGCCAAGCATGGCCGCGCTCTGGAAATAATTCTCAGCCACATCAAGAGCGCCTTCTTCCTCGGCTGCCCGGCCCAAACGGATGATGCTGTCTACGTGGTCCGGATTGACCTTGAGGCAAGCCCGGAAGGCGTCCTTGGCGCTGCTCAGGTCGCCCAACCGCTGGCTGGCGTAGCCAAGGTTGTAGAGCGCCATGTGGTTGTCCGGCTCGTCCGCGCAGACCTGCTCGAACAGACGCTTGGCTTGGTCGTAATGGCCGAGCCGCGCCTGACAAATACCCAAGGATACCCGGGCCAAGGTGTTGGTCTCATCCAGGAGCAAGGAGCGTTTGTACTCCTCCATGGCCCCGTACAGGTCATTGGTCAGGGACAGCTTGTCCGCGCTGATGTTCAGGGCCAGGGTGTCGAACACGCCGATGCGCGGCGCTTCCAGGAGCCGGGCGTATTCCAGGGCCTTGCGCGCGTTGTCGAAAATGTCGGTCTTGGCGAAGGTGAGGCAGGGGTGATAGGCGATGCCCACCACCGTGTCCACGCCTGCCTTGTCCATGACCCTGCTTCGGTATTCACTGTACGCTTGTTGTGCGTCCTCCGGAGGAAGCGCGGGATGGAAAAACGCGGCCCCGGCCAGGCTCAAGCGCCCGCCCAGCACCTTGTTGCCGAACAGGTCCCGGCCCAGGTCAGCCGCGAGGCAGGCCAGTTCCTCGGCCTTGGCCAGGTAGGTCTCGGGGTTCTTGTCCGCAGTCAGGGACAGCCGGACCATGGCCAAGCTGAACTCGTCCACGTCCCTGGCAGCCATGGACGCGGCCAGCACGAAATTCTGATAGCCGTGAAGTCCCGTAACCGGGTCAGGCAGGAGCAGGGAAGCGTCTTGGCCCACTACCTCGGGCATGGGCGAAGCCATGCGCTCATCAGCCAGGGTCAGCCGGTCGCCTTGCTCCAGGGGCGTGAGGGGGTCGCCCAGGAGCACCACCTCGGCCATGCCCGTGTCCTCCATGACCTCCAGGAGCACGATCTCGCCCTTGGGTTCCACCGGACCTGAACCGTTGCTTCCGTTGTTCTTGCCGTTGCCCCGCACCAGAAAGCGGCAGCCTTCCCTGGCGTTCACGTTGCGGCCCAGGTTGACCATGATCCTGTTGCCGGGCAGGGATTGGGTGATCCTGCCGCCCTCGCGCAGGATGCGGCCAAAGGCGAAGGCCCGGCCCGGCCCCAGGGCCTTGGCAGCGTCAGCAGCCAAGTGGGCGCGCTGGAGAATGATCCGGGCCTGCTCCATGGGCGGCAGCTCAAAAAGCGCGCCGTCCAGGTCGTTGGGATAGGCCACCGAGCCCGCGGAAATCTTGGGCGAGACCCGCTCGCCCAGCATGTTCTTGGAAAAGACCACGGAATCCAGGCGCGCGGCCAGGACCCGGGCGGTTTTATGGCAGGCGCTGGACAGGGCGCCGGGCAAGAGCATGGTGAACACGTTTTCATCGTAGCGCGCGGCCACGGATTGGTCCGGACACATGTCGCGCATGGTCTTGGCAAGGTCCTGCATGACCTTGTCCGCAAAGGCATAGCCGTGTTCGCGCTGCATGTCGGCCAGGGACTCGACCCGGGCGATGACCACGCCCATGCAGGCCCGGTATGCAGGCAACTGGCAGGACATCTCCCCGCCAGGGCCGATGCAGTCCCGGATCAGCTCGATCTCCCGGCTCAATTCGGCCAGGAAACAATCCCGGTTGAGCATGCCTGTGAGCGGGTCCGTACGTCCGGCCTTGATCAGCAGAAGCTTTTCCAGACAGAGCTCGGCCATGCCGGCCATGTTGGCGAGCAGACCCTTGGAGGTCCGCATCTTCACGCCCTTGGCCACGAACACGCCCAAAAACTCCCCACGCAAGAACAATGGCAGTAAAATCTTGTTCTCATTGGAGAGGTGCAGGGCAGTGGACGGGGAAAACCCGTTGCCCGTGCGCATCTCCTCGGGCAAGGAAGCGGGAAAGAACAGGCTGTAACCAGTGAAGGGCAGAAAAGCGTGGATGGAATCCTTGAGCAGCTGTTCGAAATCAATGAGGTCACTGCGAGTCAAACGCGCGCCTTGGCCATGGGGGAGAAGGAACCGGGTTTTCATGTCGCTCCCCTAGCATTTTCTAGACTTTTTCTCAAGAAATATTCCCGCACCTTACCCTTGTTTGCTCCGGAAAGACCCATAAGAATGCGGGTTCTGGGCTTATTGCCGTTCTTGCCAGTCCTACGCGGATGGTATATTTTTCCTGCTCATGAGGTTGTCTGTCAGAACCTTACGCTTATCCAATCCAAACACGTCCCACGCCACCGAGGAACCATGAGCCAAAGCAACGCCATTCTCACCGCTCTCAAGGAGCGGCGCTCCATACGCAAATACACGGATGAGCCGATCACGGACCAGGAGATTGCCGAGATCCTGGATGCGGGCCGCTGGGCCCCGAGCGGACTCAACAACCAGCCCTGGCGCTTTCTGGTGGTGCGCGGCAATGACCCGCGCAAGGCAGCCCTGGTGGAATGCACCAAGTACGCGGCCATTGTGCGCAACTGCTCGGCCCTGATCTGCGTGTTCCTGGAAAAGTCCAAGATGTACAATGCCATGAAGGACCATCAAGCCATTGGCGCGTGTCTGCAGAACATGCTGCTGGCAGCCCACGGCTTGGGCCTGGGCGGCGTCTGGCTGGGCGAGATCATCAACCAGTCCGAGCAAGTGATGGACGCACTGGCCCTTGACGGAGAGACCTTTGAATTCCAGGCCGCGATCGCCTTGGGGCGGCCTGCGGTGGACGGCTCGTCCTCGCGCGTTCCCCTGGGCGACCTGATGTTGGAGGAGCTGTAATCATGGAAGTACGCACCTTTCCCCTGGGGCCGCTACAGACCAATTGTTTTGTGATCGCCTCGGACAGTGAAGCCGTGGCCATCGATCCGGGCGGGGATCCCGGCTCCGTGCTCCGTTTCCTTGAGGAGCGCGGCCTGACCCTGACCCATATCCTGAACACCCATTTCCACTTCGACCATATCCACGGCAACGCTGCCCTGACCGAGGCTACGTCAGCCCCGATCCTGGCCTCGGACGGCGACGCGTCCCTGATGCAGGTGGAGGTGTTTGGCGGCGGGTTCATGGGCTTTCCCGCAGTGCCCAAGTTCGAGTACCAGACCATTGAGCCGGGTCCAGCCTCGTTCCTGGGCGAGGAGTGCCAAGTCTTGGCCACGCCCGGGCATTCGCCGGGCAGCGTGTCCTTTTATTTCCCGGGCTTGAAGCGGGTCTTTGCCGGAGACTTGATCTTTGCCCGTTCCATAGGCCGCACGGACTTTCCCGGCGGGGACATGGAAACCCTGCTCACTTCGGTACGCGAAAAAATCTTCACCTTGCCCGAAGAAACCGTGATCCACAGCGGCCACGGCGCGGACACCAGCGTGGGCGAGGAAAAAGAGCACAATCCCTTTTTCAGCTCCTATTCCCTGTAATACACCATGATGATAGAACACAGCGACATCATCAGCCTGGACCTCAGTAACCGCTGCTGAGGCATTGGCGTGGAGATCCGGTGGCATCTCCGTCATTCCAACCCCCAGCGGGTCGAGGTCCTGGTCCAGCCCAAGTACGAGGACGAGGTGCGCGAAATCCCCCTGCTCGAACCGGGCTGGGATTTTGCCAGCGAGACCGTTGACGGTGTGGTCAAGGCCGTGCTGACCAAACGCCGCTAACCAGGAATTTCAAGGAAGCGAGACGCAAGGTGCACGACGCCCAAGCAATGGTCCTCAGTTCCAGCCCCCGTTCAGGCGGCAACTCCGACTTGGCCGCGGAACTGTTCGCCCGGGGCATCGAGCGAGCGGGCGGCCAATGCCGGGTGCTTCATCTGCGCGACTTTGTTGTGCGCCCTTGCATTGGTTGCCATTTTTGCGCCCGCGACGAGCAATCCCGTTGCATCCTGAGCCCTGACACAGGGAAGGAAAAGGATTCCGATGACCAAACGGACGAGGTCTTTTCCTTGCTCAGCCAAGCTCGGTTCATCGCCTTGAGCGCGCCTATCTATTTCTACCACTTACCCGCCGGCTTCAAGGCGCTCATTGACCGGGCGCAACGGTTTTACGCGGCCCGGGAAAAGGGCGTTGCTCCTCCCCGGAAAGCAGGAACAGGGTATTCCATCCTGGTGGCAGGGAGAACCCGAGGCGAACAATTATTCGCCGGAAGTGTGCTTACGTTGAAGTACTTCCTGGAACCCCAGGGGTTTTCCATGGCCGAGCCGCTGCTGCTGCGGGGCCTGGACGCTCAGAGCGATCTGAAACAGTCCCCGGAGGCGTCGGCCCAAGTCGAGGAATATGGACACATGGCATGGGTGTCCTCCTTACGATAGGTCCAATGAAATGGATTGGAGTGTGAAAGTTCAGTGTCGCGGCTAGGGAAGTGCCTGTCCCGTTTGGGCAAGCTGGCGCAAAGTGCTGGCCTGCTACAAAGGCGTTGCCGGGTCTGCGCCCTGGCTATTGCCCGCGAAGAGCAGCAGGGCTGGGCTCCTTTCCTCTGCCCGGACTGCCGAGAGGCATTGCGTCCTTGGCAAGGCGGATATTGTCCCACTTGCGGGGGGATGTCCCCCAATGAATCCGATTCTGCGGCCCCCTGTGTCCACTGCCGGAAAAACACGCCTCCTTGGCGCTCCATTGTCTGCGCTGGCCCCTATGAGGGACTGTTGCGGCGGTTGATTCTGGAGTATAAAATGCTGGGCAAGCTGGGCCATGGCAGTGTAATACAACATCTGACCATGGCGGCTTACGCCCTTGGCAATGGCCGGGAAAACGGGCTGTCCAGTAAAGTGGACATCATGATTCCCGTACCCTTGCACCGTAAACGGCTCTTGGACCGAGGCTTCAACCAAAGTCTGGAATTGGCCCGGCCCCTGGCCCGGAAATTGAAGGTGCCCCTGGAGCCTCGGGCGCTTACTAGGCAACGGGATACGCAGCCGCAAATGCATCTTACCGAAAAAGAGCGTGCGGCTAATGTGCAGGATGCGTTTCAGGCTGATGAACAGTTGGTCAAGGGCAAGTCCGTGCTTCTTGTGGACGACATCCTGACTACGGGCTCGACCCTGGCCGAATCCTGTCATGTATTGCTTGGAAGCGGCGCTGCGGCGGTAGATGTTCTGGTAGTGGCCCGCACCCGGCTGGAATGATCCAGCGACCCTCACCGGCAAATCTCCCTCGACCAAGTTATTGTATATGCTTAGGAAATACCTTTTGTGGCGGCTGGGCGCCGTGGCGCTCATGCTTGTATTGGCCGGCGGCCTTGCCCAGGCGCAATCCGAGATGGACGAGGTGTGGCAGCCCCTGGTGGAGAGTCTTGTCCAGGACGGTTTCGACGCCCAGGCCACGAGCGAGCTGTTTGCTTCCCAGGGTGTTGAGTTTGATCCCGGCGTCATGGGCCGCAAGATGAAGCTGCTGTATGAACGGGAATTCGATCCGCCCAGGGACGAGCCCGAGCCCGAGGAACCCAGGCAGCGGCTGACCATTTACGACATCCACCTCACTGCGGAAAAGATCGCGGACATCATTGTCTTCAAATGGGAGCACAAGGATCTCTTGGCTCAAATTGAAGAGGACTATGGCGTGGAAGGCGACGTGATCGTGGCCATCCTGGTGGTGGAAACCAAACTGGGCGAATACCTTGGCGAGCAGACCGCTCTGGTCAGCCTGGCGTCCATGGCCGTGTCCGACAACTTTTCCCAGGTGCAAGATTATCTGAGTGAGTATTCTCCCACCCAGGAGCAAGCCGATTGGATCGAGGACCGCCAACGCGGGCGTTCGGAATGGGCGTACAACGAACTCAAGGAACTGCTGCTCTACACCCAGGAAAACAGCATGGACCCCGTGACCATGCCCGGCTCGGTCTACGGTGCCATTGGCCTGTGCCAGTTCCTGCCCACCAATGCCCGCGCCCTGGGCATCGACGGCGACCAGGACGGTACCGTGGACCTGTTCAATCCCATTGACGCGGCGCACAGTGTGGCCAACTTTCTCAAGGACGCGGGATGGACCCCGGACCTGGACAGGGAAAGCAAGATTCGCGTGCTCAGGCGCTACAACAACGACGAGTTCTACGCCCGGACCATTCTGTCCATTGCCCGCCGCATATAAGCGCCGCGCCCCTTCACCCCCCTTGACTTTTCTATCAGTCCGGCACTTCCGCCAGTAAAGCCTCAATCTCTTGAATGGCTGTAAGCCCTTGTATCCACTCCTGGGGGATGGCTTCGGGGCCCAAGGCCGCGCCGAGCACCATGCCCGCAGCCAAGGCCCGGGCAGCTGAATCGCCACCGGCCATGGCGCAGGCGCTCAGACATCCCTTCAGGTCCTTGGGGTATTTGGCCAGGAGGTGCACGGTGGCCGGAAAGGCGCTGTCAATATGGCAGGTGCGGCCGAATGCGCCAATGGCGTCCGAGCTGTCGGCTTCCTTTGATGCGAGTCCGGCTTCAAGCCATTTGCCCATGGGCGCGCTGGCGTATTCAGCAGCTCCGGCCTTGTTCAGGGCCTCGAGCACATCAGCACCTTGGGCGCATTGATACATGGCACGAGCTAAAAACTCCGCTGTATCAAGCACATATCCATTATTGTGGGTGGCCTTGGTTTGGGCGCGAGCCCAGGCCACAAGCTCGTCTTCATCTCCAGGACCCGCGCACAGCAGGGGCGCGATGCGGCAGGCCCCAGCCATGTCGTCGGAATTGGAACCCGATGGCGAATCGTCAATGCCGAACTCGTACATGGCCAGGGTGGTTTTGGTGGCGTTGTCCAAATATCCTGCATAGTCAGCAAAAAACGCCTGCCATTCCTGGGCAAAGGCCAGGGCGGAAAAGCCCTTTTCCCGAGCCACGGATTTCAGCAGGACCAGGGTCTGGTCCCCATAATGGGTGAAATCACCCGCCATTTTTCCCGAGTGATACGAACCGGGCGAAGGTGGAAGCAAGGAGTCAACGGTTCCGTGCTTTTCGGCGATGCGGGCGGGGTCGTAGTTCCAGTGCACTCCCAAGGCCAGGGAATCGCCTGCCAAGGAGCCGAGCACGGCGGCGGCGCAACGTTGAGTCATGGCCAAGTCCTCCACATTGTGGGTTGGGATGAGGGCAGTTCTTTTTAATCAGTTTCCTCAGCATATGTAGAAAAAAAGCCGGGCCCAGGCAATGGGAAGTCCGGATATTCCCGTGTAGTGGTTGAACGGTTTGAGGAGGGGAAGAAGAGGTTCCGCCCCCGGAGGGGGGGTATCCAGGGGCGGAGACCTTTCTTAGGGTGTGGAGATTCAGGCGGGGGGGGGGTAGCCGAATCTCCAGTGCGATTCATCTGGCCGGAGGGTTGGGGGGGGGGTAACCCTCCGGCCAAGACGATCGCATAGGGACGGGGCGTGGGGGATGTTCCGTAGTGTGGGGGGGGGGAAACTACGGAAGCTGCCCCGTTTCCTGGCAGTAATATGAAAAGAACATTAGGTGGGGATAAGGAACCCCCACGTTCAAACACCGTTTCTATCGCAAATCCCGTGCCGGAGACACTCTTCACTGAGAAGTAATTAAAGCTTGGAATATTAGGCTGTTGAGCGAGGAAGGTGGGGCCGCCTTCACTGAGGATAATGGGAAGAGGGGGATGTGGGCGAAAACGAACGTGCGGAATCGCACAAAAGGGCGAAGTCGAACATCACTCCTTCTTTTCCAATCGCCGATGCAAGGCATAGCGGGATATTCCGAGGTATTTTGCAGTCTTGGTCTTGTTCCCGCCAAATTTGTTCAGAGCCCTCCGTACAATAGCCTGGGTCAGGCTTTCCAGGGGCAAGCTCGATTCAGGAAGCTGCATCGTTTCCAAGGAAAAGGGAGGGGGTTGTGGCAGTTCCTGTGCTGAAGATGTTTTGGCCAAGAGAAAGCCCATGTGGGCGGGGTGCAGGGTTTGGCCGTCGCAAGTCAGCACGGCCCTTTCAATGGCGTTCTCCAGTTCCCGGACATTGCCGGGCCAGGGCAGGGAAAGGAACAGGTCAATGGCCGCCTGGGACAAGGAGGTAAACCCCTTTTTCTTTTTTTGCGCTTCGCGGACCAGAAAATGCTCGGCAAGGGGGGCAATGTCCTCGGTCCGTTCCCGTAAGGGCGGAATGAACATGCGCCCCACATTGAGCCTGTGAAACAGGTCGCGGCGAAACAGCCCCTTGTCCACCAAGGTTTCCAAGTCCCGGTTGGCGGCGCAGATTACCCTGGCGAGGAATCTGCGCTTTTTCACACCGCCAACCCTGTAAAAGGTCTTGTCCTCCAGGACACGCAAGAGCTTGGGCTGCATGTCCAGAGGCATTTCCGCGATTTCGTCCAGGAACAGGGTGCCGCTGGCCGCGATCTCCAATTTGCCGGGCGCGCCGCGGCGGGTGCTGCCCGTATACGCGCCGGGTTCATGGCCCATGAGTTCGCTTTCAAACAACCGTTCGGGTATGGCGGAGCAGTTGATGGCCACAAAGGGCGAATCCGTGCCCCCGTCGCCAAAGTGCACCAGCCTGGCCAGGATCTCCTTGCCCGTGCCGGTTTCCCCTTCAATGAGCACGGGCACGTCCGGATCGTTGTGGTACATCTTGGTTTCTTGGAGAAGAGCGGTCATGGCTGGGGACTGGGCAATGACCGAACCGATTCCCGCCACTTCCCGCAAGCGTTCCCGGACTTGCTCCAGGTCTTGCTTGACGTCCCTGGCCGCTTCGTCAACCTTGGCCGCGAACCTGTCCCGGAACTGCTTGTTCTCCATGATCAGAGCTTGGTGCTCGGCGCAACGTTCCACAACAGCGGCCAACTCGCGGGCGTTAATGGGCTTGTTGAGGTAGTCGTATGCGCCCTTGCGCAAGGCTTCGATGGCGGTCTCCATATCGCCGTGGCCCGTGACGATCACCACGTCGCAATCGCTGGAATATTGGGATCCCTTGATGCGGCCCAATAGTTCCAGGCCATTGAGGACGGGCATGCGGATGTCCGTGATGATCAGGGGATAGTGGGTTTGCTGGCTGAGTTTCCAGGCCTTGACCGGATCCTGCATGGCCGTGGTTTCATGGCCCAAGTCTTCAAGCACCACGTTGAGGCCTTGCAAACTGTTGGCATTGTCGTCAACAATAAGAATCCGCATGTTTCCCCCTCAGCTCAGGCCGGAACCAAGCGCACCGAGAAGTCGGCGCCGCCCAGTTCATTGTTGCGCCCGGTGATTTCTCCCCCCCAGGCCTTGAGAAACGAATGCACGATGGACAGCCCCAGCCCCATGGCCCTGCCCGATTCCTTGGTGCTGTAAAACGGATCAAAAATCCGGTCTTCGTCTTGGCCCAGGCCCGGACCGTTGTCCCGCACCAGTAGTGTGGTCCATTCCTCGCCCGTGCGGGTGGCGATGAGCACTCGCTTGTCCAAGACATCGAGTGATTCCATGGAATTGCGGGTGGCAAAGGCCTGGATCGCATTAATCGCCAAGTTGAGTACAACTTGCTCCAATTGCACGGGATTGGCTCTGACCAATGGAGCTCCAGGATCGAGTTCCAGGGTGAGCTCAATGCCGTGGTTGCGCATTTGCGTGCCCATGAGAGTGAGCGCCTTTTCCACCACGTGATTGAGATCAGTGGGGCTCGGAGGCCTGCTGTCCTGCTGCTGGACCAAGGACCGCATGTGGGAGATAATGTCCCGGATTTTGGCTGATTCCCGTAACACCCATCCCAACCGGATGCGTAGGGTCTCCGGTTCCACATCGCCATGGGAATCCAGCATCATTTCCAGGCCGCTCACATAGAGCTGCAAGGCGTTGAGGGGTTGGTTGATTTCATGGGCAATTCCTCCGGCCAGGGTGCCGAGGGCCTCCACGCGTTCCGCCCGCTTGAGCTTCTCCTCCACCATCAGCTTTTCCGTCACGTCCTCCACCAGGCCGATGATGGAGCCCACGTCCCCGTTTTCCGTGAACATGGGGCAAGCGGTCACTCTGAAAGATCGCCGCGAGCCGGGATCATCCCATGGGACGCCGGTTTCAAATAAGTGCTCGGTGATGGCGGCTTGGGAAAATATCTTTTCTCCGCCGCAGTCAAAAACGTCGGCTGTGTCCGGGTGGGGAGCAAAGATCTGGGAACAGTGCGGCATTGACGCAAAATCCACTTCGGGAAACCATTGAGTCAGCAAGGGATTGGCTGCGGTGATGCGCAGGGTCTGGTCAATGACCGCAATCCCCAGGGGCAGGTTGTCGGTGATGGAGCGGTAACGTTCCTCGCTCTCCTTGAGCAGTTCCTGGGCGCGGGTCTTTTGCGTGACGTCCATGCCCAACTCCAGGACCAGGGGGGAACCGTCCAGGTCCTGAAAAGGGTAGTCATATACCTGGTAGGTTTTTTGAGTGCGGTTGCATTGCCACTCCCAGGAAGACAAGCTTTGCGTCTCAAAGACTTCAAAGGTGGGGCATATCTTACACGGTGCTTTGCGGCCATTCATAATGGAATAGCAGGGCATGGGGCCGGGGTTCCCGAACTCCTCGCGAAACTGGCGGTTGGCGAATGGAATGGAATAGTCCGGCGCTATGAGGCAGACAAAAGCTGGCAAGCGGTCTAGCAGGGTGAACAGCCTTTGGCGCTCGTCATCCACGGCTTGTTCCGCAAGTTTGCTTTGTGTGATGTCCATGTCCATGCCCAGCATGCGGACAACCTTTCCCGAACTGTCCCGCTGGCCCATGCCGCGTGCTTGCAGCCAGACTATGCCGCCGTCCTTGTGCAACATACGGTGAGAGACTTCGAAAAAGGGCGAACGCCCCGCAAAATGGTCCTTGACTGCTTGACGTACCGGTTCCCTGTCTTCGGCATGGATAAGTTGCTCCCATTCGTCCACATGGTCCTCAATGTCTTCCTCACCATACCCCAGCATGGCCTTCAGGCCTGAGCTGAGCTGCATTCGTCCACTCACCACGTCCCATTCCCAGGTTCCTATCCTGCTGGCAGCCGCGACTTCGAAAAAACGGTTGCCGTGGCCGGCAGCTTCATCGTGATCAGGAAAAGGAATCCGGTCCAAGGGAGTGATCCCGGCCACGGTTTGAGGAGCGTTGTCCTCGGACAGCACTGGGCGGGGCGTTATGAGGAGGGGCACATCTCGCCCTTTGGCGTCGTTGAGGACCAGCGTGTAGGGGTGATGCTCCCCCTGGGCGCGTTCAGCTTCGGCTTTGGCCAATGCGCCGGGATTGGGGCCACGTTCAAGGTCCAAGGCCAGCCTTGCGGCCACATCCCCGGGATCGCATTGGTATATGGGAGCCAGAATGGAAGCGATGTGGCTCAAATATGGAGTTTCGTGACCAAGGGGGGGGACAGCATGATCCTGGACTTCACGAAAAAAGAAGAGGGTCAGTGGGTTCACCTGGAATCCTTGCCAAGAAAGGCTGCCTACACTGGTGGAAAATGGTGAAACGATAGTGTTCGATTTCGCCCACCCCGTCAAAGGGTTTTTCACGCTTGGACAAGGTCATGGGAGTTGATTTTTCAGTACCCACATCTTACGACATCAAAAATATCACTATTTCTCGACATCACTATTCTTTCGGGGTTCAAGGGGGTGGATTTTGAATAAAGCCGTAGTGTTGTTTACCTTGGTGTGCGTGATGACCGGACTGTACTCAGTGGTCCATGCCGAGACCTTGCTGGAAAAATTGACGCCACTTGTTAACGAACATGACCGCATTTTGGCCGTGGAAAGCGCGGCCGAGTCAGCGGCGTATGATCTTCGCGCGGCCGAGGGCGCGTATTACCCCGAAGTGGATGTGACCGTGGAAGCCGGGCGCGAGGAAATCGAAGTTGCGCCCGCTGATTCCGGAGCCACTGTGGACGCCCGCAACGAGCAGACCATTACCGCCACCCAACTGGTCTATGATTTCGGAGCCACCGAGGGCGCCATTGCCGAGGCCGAGGTGCGCCACGAACAAGCTTTGGTCCAGGTCGACCTGTCCACCCAACAACTCATATTCGAAGGCGCGCGGGCCTATTTGGATCTGATGCGCGCTTTGGAAAAGTTGGAGTATGCTCGCCGCTCCGAACAGAGGATCATGGAGCAGACCGGCGTGGAAGAGGCCTTGGTCGAGCATGGGGCCGGGCTGTCCTCCAATGTGTTGCAAGCCAAGCAGCAGTTGGCCGGGGCCATGGCCTTGCGGGTTATGGCCGAGGGCGATTTGGCCAATGCTGCCTCGCGGTACCGTGCCGTATTCGGTGAGATCGTGGGTGAAAGCCAAGTCGCGGACTTTCAGATGCCGCCCGAGCCCTTTTCCCGGTTGCCCATCAATGTGGAAGAAGCCGTGACCCTGGCTTTGGCCAACAACCGGCAACTGGTCATGGCCGGGCAAAACGTGGAGATCGCCCATGAGCAGTTGACCCAAGCCGAGGCTGAATATTTCCCCACCGTGAACCTGTTCGCTGAAGCCAAGCGCCGTGAAAACGACAGCGGCTACTCGGGCGTGCGCACCGAGAACAACATCGGTGTGTCCCTGGAGTGGAACCTGTACAACGGGGGCTCGGACGAAGCTGCCGTCAGGTCGGCTCGGGCGGAAGTGGAGCGGGCCCGGTACGCGCAGCAGGACTTGGCCCGCACCGTTGAAGAAGAGGTGCGCGTGGCCTGGGAAAACCTGCTCACCTTCCGCTACAACGCGGAACTCCTGCAAAACCAGGCCGACATCCTGGGAGAGTTCCTGGAATTGGCCCGGCGTGAACGGAAGATGGGCACTCGCACCTTGTTGGAATTGCTCAATGCCGAGGTCATGTACATCAATGCTATTGGCAACGCGGTCTCCGCGGAATATGACACCTACATGGCCGCGTACAACGTGTTGTACGCCACCGGCGACCTGGACTTGGATCTGTTCGCCCAATAGCCGGACTCAAAAACATTGGCCCGGCCTTGAGCGCGGCTACATGACGGAGAGGAGGCAAGCGGTACGCCCATGAAGGAACTCCTCAAGCGCTTGAATGCCCGGCCCGGCCCGGCATGGCAGGTCGCCGTGGCCAGCCTGGTGATCAACGTGTTGTCCCTGGCCTCGCCTGTTTTTGTCATCACCATACTCAATACTTACATTGCCGGGGGCACGAACCGCACCCTGATCACGTTGTGCGCGGGCATGGCTTTGGCGCTGGTGCTTTTGGCGTGCTTTCGGAGCGTTCGCGTGAGGTTGGGCGACTTGGTCTTCTCCATGCCTGATCAAGATCTGACCGAACGCGTTGTGGGCAAACTGAAGCGGTTGCAGGCGCATGTCCTTGACGGCGCTGCCAAGGGGCTTGCTGTCAGGGCCATGGATCGGGTGCACACCGTGGCCTCGGCCTTTGCTCCTTCCCAGATCATGCGGCTGATGGACGCGCCCTTTGCCCTGGTTTTCCTTGGGGTGGCGGCGTATTTCAGCATCCCCTTGGCGCTCATCGGTTTGGTGGGCGTACTGCTCGCCCACGGGGCAAGCAGATGGGCCTTGGCCAGGACGGTTCGTCTGGGAGGAGCCGTGCGGGACTCCGGAGCCAGGCAACGTTTGCTCATGGCCGACGCCTTGAGCGACCCGGACACCCTGTTTGCCTTTGGCGGCGACATGGTTGTGGAACAACTGGCCAGGGACAAGGCTGTGGAAGCTGCGCAGGACAGGGACCGGGTGGCTCTTTCCCGAGGACTGCACCAGACCGTGTCCATGGTTTCCGTGATGGTGGTCAGCGTTGCCCTGTACGCGGTGGGCGCGGTGTTTGTGGTGCAGGGAAGGCTCAGCGTGGGCGCGCTCATTGGCGTGAACATCTTGGTGTCCATGGCCTGCCGCTCAGCAACTGGAGTCGCCGGGTCCTGGGCCGCCCTGAAAGAGGCGGATCAGGCCATGGCCGACTTGGACTCCATGCTGCGCTTGCCCGAGGAACCAGATGCCGGAGCTGCCATGGGCAAGTATTCGGGCAGTCTCGCATGTAGAGACCTGGCTTTTGTATATCCCGGCGCAACCCGGCCCGTGTTCGAATCCCTGAACCTGTCCTTGGGGCCGGGACAGGTGGTTGTGGTGCACGGTCCCAATGGTTCGGGCAAAACCACCTTGGCCCGGCTCATCATGGGGCTGCTCTTGCCGTCGCGCGGTGAGATCCTCATTGACGGCCTGAACCTGAGGCAAGCGAATCCCCGGTGGTGGCGCGGGCAAGCCGCGTATCTGCCCCAGGAACCTTCCTTCTTTCCGGGTACGCTCCGCGAGAACATTGTGTGCCTGAACCCGGACCTGGATGAGCCCAGTCTCGGCCAAGTAATTAATGACAGCGGCTTGGCGCGGTTCGTGTTTGCCCAGCCCCGGGGCTTGGCTGCCGAACTTCCGGACGCGGGCCAAGGATTGCCCAAGGAAGTTCGGCAATCCCTGGCCCTGGCCCGTGTCTTGGCCACGGTATCGCCTTTGGCGGTCCTGGACGAGCCGTGCCAAGGCCGCGATCCGCAAGCCATGGATCTGGCCCATGGAGCCATGAAGACAATGCACGGCCAGGGTAGATCCCAGGTGATATTCACCCATGAGCCCCAGGCAATTCTTGATCTGCTGCCGGTAAGCTTGGTGATGGAACTCGGAGCTGCCGCAATTCCTGAGTTGCGAACCCCTGCCAAAGCAGAAAGGGAAAAGGACCAGGGGAGGGAAATATGAACGGAATAGGGAACCGCATGAAGGCTCTGTTCCGGTCTCCCTCCAGGAGCATGTGGCTGCTGTGCGTGGCGGCCCTTGCCCTTGCCCTGGCCTGGGCGGTGTTGGGCAGGGTGGACCGCACCAGCACGGCTTGGGGCGAAGTCGTGCCCAGCGGCAGGGTGCGCCGGGTCGAGCACCTGGAAGGCGGCATTGTCAGTGAGATCCTGGTCCGGGAAGGGGACCAGGTGCAGCAGGGAGATGTCTTGCTGGTACTTGAGGAAACCCATCCTGGCGCGGACTTGGAAGAGATTGTTACGCGCATGGACCTCCTTGCCCTGGAGCAGGCCCGGCTTCAGGCCGAGGCCAATGCGGCCGAGGGCTGGGAAGATGGGCCCGGCCCGGAGTTCCCGGATGAAGCACGGGACCGGCATCCGGATTTTACCGCATTGTGTCATGAGCTGTACCTGAACCGCATGATTCAGCGTGAAAATGAGCTGTCAGCCCAGGAATTGGCCGTACAAGGGGCGAGGCACGATGTGGAACGGTTCGAGGCCAGAATAGGCCCCCTGGAACAGGCCTTGGCCCTGGTCAATGAGCAGGTGGCCATATCCAGCAATCTCCTGGCCGAGGATTTGACTACGGAACTCAAGCACCTAGAGTTGCTCAGGGAGCGCAGCAATCTCAGCGGCAGCATGGAGGAGACCCTGGCGGAACTGGCCGAGGCCAATGCCGCCCTGGCTGAGGAAGAGGAGCGATTTCAACGCATAGACCGGGCCTTTCAGGAACAGACAACCCAACAATTGGCTGAAGTACGGCAAGAATTGGCCGAACTGGAGCAACGCCATGCGCGGTATTCCGACTCCATGGCGCGGACCCTGGTGCGATCTCCAGTTGCAGGCGTTGTCCAGGCCATGGCGGTCACGGCCCGTGGTGAAGTCGTGGAGCCCGGAGAGACCGTGGCTTTGATCGTCCCTCTGGGCGAGGCCCTGGTCATTGAAGCCAATGTGCCGGTTTCGGACATTGGCTATGTAGCGGTCGGCCAAGAGGCGACCATCAAGCTGGCGGGGCAGGACGCCGGGCGATTCAGTGGACTTCCGGGCAGGGTGCTCAGCGTCAGCCCGAGCGCGGTTGTGGATTCAGGCGGGGGCATCGGCTATTTGGCGCGGATCGAGGCCAACGCCACGGCTTTTATGCGGGACAACGAACGTTATGACCTCTACCCGGGACTGCCCGTGGTGGTGACCATCCACACAGGGCACTGGCCGGTTCTCACGCGGCTGCTCGCACCCCTGAGCAATGCCTGGTCCCAGGCCTTGGGCGAAAGGTAATCTATCAATAACAAAACCCGGCCTCCTTGGAGGCCGGGCTGAGTATCGTTGTAGGGATCAGAACGAATCAAATGCCGGTGGATCAAATGCCGAGGTACGCGGTTTTCACGGCCTCGTCTTCCAGCAGGTTCGCGCCGGTGTTGGTCATGGTGATCCTGCCGTTTTCCATGACATAGCCCCGGTGGGCCACTTGCAGGGCGATGTTGGCGTTCTGCTCCACCAGGAAGATGGTGGTTCTGTCCTCCTGGTTGATGCGGGAGATAACCTCGAAGATCTGTTTGATGACCATGGGCGCGAGGCCCATGGACGGTTCGTCCAGCAGCAGGATGCGGGGCCGGGCCATGAGCGCCCGGGACGTGGCCAGCATCTGCTGTTCACCACCTGACAAGGTGCCGCCGGGTTGCCTGCGGCGCTCAGCCAGAATGGGGAAGAGTTCGAAGATGTGCTCCATGTCCCTCTTAATTTCGGCCTTGTCCGTGCGTTGGAACGCGCCCATGTCCAGGTTCTCCGTCACGGTCAGGTCCGGGAAGATGAGGCGGCCTTCCGGCGCTTGACTCACACCCAGGCTCACGATCTCGTCGGGCCGCATGCCGTTGATGGGCTTGCCCTCGAACAGGATTTCCCCGCCTTGGATGGGCACCACCCCGCAAATGGCCATGAGTGTGGTGGACTTGCCCGCGCCGTTGGCGCCGATCAAGGTGATGATCTCTCCCTGGCCGATGGTCAGGGTGACGTCATGCAAGGCCTGGATGTTGCCGTAATAGGCGTCCACGTTTTTCATCTCAAGCATCGGCTTCCACCCCCAGATAGGCCCGAATCACATCGGGGTTTTCACGCACTTGCTGGGGCGTGCCTTCAGCGATCTTGCGGCCGTACTCCATGACGATGATGCGTTCAGACAGGTTCATGACCAGTTTCATGTCGTGTTCAATGAGCAGGATGGCTTTTTGCTCTTCGTCCCGAATTTTAAGGATCAGTTCGGTGAGGGCTTGGGTCTCCTGGGGGTTCATGCCCGCGGCAGGCTCGTCCAGGAGCAGGATGAACGGCTCCGTGGCCAAGGCCCGGGCGATCTCCAAGCGGCGCTGCATGCCGTAGGGCAGGTTGCGCGCTTCTTCGTTCACATAGCGCTCCAGTCCCATCTTCTTGAGCAGTTGGTAGCTGGTCTCAATGGTTTCCTCTTCCTCGCGTCTGGTGCCCGGCCCCCTGAGAAACGCGCCCAGGATGCCTGCTTTCATCCGGCAATGGCGGCCGATCATGACGTTTTCCAAAGCGGTCATGGACGGGAACAAACGGATGTTCTGAAAGGTGCGGGCCATGCCCAACTCTGTGATGATGTTGGGCTTTTTTCCGTTAATACGCTTTTTTACACCCTCGGGAGGATCAATATTGATGTCGCCTTCCGTTGGAGAGTAGATGCCGGTGATGCAATTAAAAAAGGTAGTCTTGCCCGCGCCGTTGGGGCCGATCAGGGCCACGATCTCCAGGTCTCTCACAGTAAGGTCGACCCGGTGCAAGGCGCGGATGCCGCCAAAGTTTTTGGAGAGCCCCGTGGCGGACAGCACGGTTTTGTTGGTGTCCCTATGCATCTTTGGGCTCCTCCTTGGCCTTGTATATGTAGCTGCTGCGGATGTGGGAAATGATCCCCTGTGGCCTGAAGACCATGATAATGACCATGATCGCGCCAAAGAGCAGCATGCGGTATTCGGAAAAGGCGCGGAGGTATTCGGGCATGAGCATGATGATGATCGCGCCCAGGATCACGCCGACAATGGAGCCCATGCCGCCAACCACAACAATGGACAGAATCAGGGCCGACTCGATGAACTCAAAGCTCTTGGGATTGATAAAGGTTTCCCTGGAGGCAAAGAGTACCCCTGCGAAACCCGCCCAAGTCGCGCCCAGGGCAAAGGCGGTGAGCTTGGTTTTGGTCTTGTCGATGCCCATGGCTTGGCATGCGATTTCGTCTTCGCGCAGGGCCTGCCAGGCGCGGCCGAGACGGGAGACCTTGAGCCGGTTCACAAAGAAGATGGTGACCACCACCAAAGCAAGCATGATGAAGTAAATAATGGTCATCTTGTTGATATTGAAGGCGGATAAGGTCTCAGCCAACTCGCTGCCCCGAGGGATTTCCACTGGCGGCGGGATGTTTTTGATGCCGCTGGGACCCTGGGTGAAACTGCCCCAGTTTTCCAACACCAGACGGATGATTTCCCCAAAGCCCAGGGTCACAATGGCCAGGTAGTCGCCCCTGAGGCGAAGCACGGGATAGCCGAGCAAAATACCAAAAATCGCCGCTGCGACACCTCCCAAGGGAAAGGCCACCCAAAAACCCACGCCGAAATATAGATGCAGCAGACCGTAGGTGTACGCCCCCACAGCGTAGAAAGCCACGTAACCCAGATCCAACAGGCCGGCCAAACCAACCACGATGTTCAGGCCAAGGCCAAGCACCACATAGGTCATGGCCATGACCATGATTTTGGATTGGTAGGAGGAAAAGAGAAAGGGAAAAGCCATGGTGAACAGGACAATGGCGATCACTGCGGGGATGGCGTTCCTGGGCTCGCTGAAAACCGAGGTGGCTGTTTGCGGGGACTCCCCGCCTCCACGCAAGGAGTTGAGAATGAAAGGCAGGGCCAGATAAACGAGGAGCAAACCAAGGCAGGTCAGCAGGACGAAGTTCGTCTTCCAGGTGTTAT
Organism: Desulfovibrio sp.; assembly: GCA_004796465.1. Lineage (GTDB taxonomy): Bacteria > Desulfobacterota > Desulfovibrionia > Desulfovibrionales > Desulfovibrionaceae > MADRE1. Next base: position 10,330 of record QZKZ01000093.1, on the reverse strand, counting down.
CGTTCAGATCGCTGTAGAGCAGGGAGATGGCCAGGGCTGCTCCGGCAATGGCAAAGGGAACGGCAATGGCCGCGATTTTGCTCTTGCCTGCAAAGGGCAACTTACTGAGGGCATTGCCGAACTTGGCATTGCTTTTGGCCATGAAGCCCTTGCTGAACAGCACTTGCCGCAAGGGAGGCATTTGGCCTGATTTGCGGGCAAGCATGTACCGCCACAAGGGGTAGAGGACCAAGGCGGATCCGCCCACATACACCATGTTCCACCAACGCCAAGTCACCAGCCCCCGACCGGGGTCCACTTTCAGGACCATTATCGGGAAGGTGAGGAAAACGAACCAAAGGGCGATGAAGAATGTTTTGCTGATAAATTTCATGGGGAGTCCAGGCTCCTACATCAGTAATTTGAGTTGTATCCAAACACAGGCGTGTAGCCTGCAAATGTCACTAAACTTTTTGGAGGTGATGTTTGCCCAGGATCCCCGAAGGCCGGAAAATAAGGATCAGGACCAACAGGGAAAAGGCGAACACATCCTCGTAGTCGCTGGCGATATAGCCGGTGCCCAGGCTCTCGGTGCAACCGAGGATCAAGCCGCCAATCATGGCGCCGGGAACCGAACCAATGCCACCGAGAACAGCCGCGGTAAAAGCTTTGAGGCCCGCGATAAAGCCAATGTAGTGGTTGATTTGGCTGACGTCGCAGGCAATGAGGATGCCGCCTACAGCGGCAAGACCCGAACCGATAAGAAAGGTCATGGAGATGACCTTGTCGGCGTTGATGCCCACGAGCATGGCCATCTTCCTGTTCTGGGCCGTGGCGCGCATGGCTTTGCCCATGCGCGTGTATTGAATGAACATTGTTAGGCCGATCATGACCAGGAGCGAAGAAATAATGATGACCAGATCCGTGGACTGGAGGTAGCTGGAGACGTTCTCCAAAAAGCCGAAGTCTGGAATCAAGTCGGGAAACCGGCGGAAATCAGAGGTTTGGGCCATGAGTACGTAGTTCTGCAAAAAGATGGACATGCCGATGGCGCTGATCAGCGGAGAAAGCCGAGGCGCGCCGCGCAGCGGCTTGTACGCGACTTTCTCAATAGTGTAACCGTATGAGGCGCAGTAGATGATCGCGACCACCGTGGCGATGGCTAAAATGGCCAGGCCCGGGAAGCCGAGAAGGGTCAGCACTACCGCAACGAGGAAACCGATATACGCGCCCAGCATGTAAATCTCGCCGTGGGCGAAATTGATCAGCTCAATGATGCCGTAGACCATGGTGTAGCCCAAGGCGATCAGGGCGTAGATGGAGCCTTTGGTTATTCCGCTCAAGAACAGCTTGCTGAAGTACTTGATTCGCTCGACAAAAGTGAATTTTTCCTGGTCAATATGACTGGGAGGAAAAAGCCAATTGAGCAACTCGGTGAAGCAATACGCAGCTACTGTGCAAATGATGAAGATTAACGTGTAGTATGCGCCTTTGAAAAAGGCTTGCATGAGCGGAGCGAGCTTGTTGTTGGTGGTGTCCATAGGGATTCTTGACTCTCACATGGGGTGTTCAACTGAAAGGGGAGTGACGGCGGCAGCGTTGATAGCCGTTGCTGGAAGCAGATTGTAAAGACGGGGGGCGGCATACGCCGCCCCCCGAATTAGAATCGTCAGCAAGGGTTATTTGCCGTAGTCGAGTTCCACATACACGCCGTCTTGGACCTGGTAGACGGAGAAGCCAACGCCAATGGCGTCGCCCTTTTCGTCAAAGTAGATCGGACCGAGCGGGGTTTCCACGGGCTCGGAACGGAGCTTTTCCATGATGGCGTCGGAATCGGTGGTGCCGGCGCTTTGCATGGCGGACAGCAGGCACAGGGCCGCGGAGTAGCCTTCGTAGAAGAACATGCCGGGCTCTTCACCGTACTTGGCCACGTGGTCAGCGGTCACGGCTTGGTACATGGCGTTGGACGTGAAGTCCTTGGGACCGGTGGCGTAAACGCCCTCGGCAAACTCACCGGCGACTTCGATGAAAGCGTCGCCTTGCACGCCGTCGTCGGACACAAAAGCGGTTTCCATGCCGCGCTCACGCATTTGCTGCACGAGCTTGGAAGCCTCGGGGTGGTAGCCGCCGAAGATCACGCAGTCAGCGCCGGCTTGCTCCACCTTGAGGATGACAGCGGAGTAGTCCACGCCGCCAGGGGTGATGCCTTCAAAAAGGACTTCTTCCACATCAGGGTACTCAGCGAGAAAGGTCTGAGCGAACTCGGCAAAACCCTTACCGTAGTCACCCTTGTCGTGCAGGATGGCGACCTTGGTCACGCCCAGGGCTTCCACGGCGAAGTCCACGGCCAGCTTGGCCTGGATGTCGTCAGAAGCGATGGTACGGAAAAAGGTCGGGTTGTCGCCGCTTTGGGTCAGCGGAGGGTTGGTAGCCGAGGGGGACATGACGATGATGTTGTTGTCCGTGTAAATGGGCATGGCCGCGTTGGTGGCGCCGGAGCAAATGTGTCCCACCACGAAGTTCACGTTCTCGTCCACGAGCTTGTAGGCCACGTTGGTCGCGATCTCGGGCTTGCACTGGTCATCCTCGGGCAGCACGACAACGTCGCGGCCGAGCACGCCGCCGGAGGCGTTGAACTTCTCGGCCACCAGTTCGGCGGCGTTGATGGAGGGCAGGCCAAAGGGAGCCAAGTCGCCGGAGTGGGCGCCGCCAACACCAAGGATGATCGGCTCGGCGGTTTCCTCGACCGGGGCTTCCTCGGCCGGAGCTTCCTCAACTTGCGCCTCTTCAGCCGGAGCTTCCTCAACAGCGGCTTCCTCAGCCGGAGCTTCTTCTTCACCTTCACCACAACCCACCACAGCCACGAGGGCGAACATGGCAATGGCAAGCACGAACAATTTCCACCAAGACTTGAAATTCATGGAGTTCCTCCTGTTTTCAAACGCTGAATCCGAGTATGGCGTCACTCGGCCGCTCAGGCGACCGCTTCCTCTGCTATCGCCGCCACAGGCGTGACGTCGAGGACCTTGTCAATATCAGGCGGGACTAATTCGATCAATAGTCCACGTTTCCCGCCATTGATATATATTTTAGGGAGTTGCAAAATATCGCTTTGGATAAAAACCGGAAGTTGCCGCCTGGTGCCAAAGGGCGACACTCCCCCCACCTTATACCCCGTGTATCGCTCCACATCCTTGGGGGTGGCCGGGCTGACCGATTTCACGCCCAGGGCTCGCGCCAGGTTTTTCGCGGACACGGTTTTGTCGCCATGCATGAGCATGAGCAAGGGTTGTTTGCCCTGATCCTCAAAGACCAGGGTCTTGATCACCGCATGGGGGTCCACGCCAAGCTCTCTGGCGGCATGGGGCGCGCCGCCATGCTCCTTGTAAGCGTACTCATGGGGCGTGAACGCAATGGAGCGTTCCCTAAGCAGTCGAATACATGCGGTGACAGGTGCTTTTTTCACTGTGCATTCCCAACCGCCTCCCCCCATTGTATTGCAACCGCGGGGACCAGAACGGGCACGTTTGCGGCGGTTCAGGAAGTGATGGCACGGGCAAGGAACTTTGGCAAGAAATTACCGCAGGAGGAAACCAATGTGGGATGCGTCCCCATGACGGCAAAAGGGAGGAAAGCAGAGGCTAATAGATGACGCCGAGGTAGTACAGGCCCTTTTCCGACAGGATCAGGCCCTTGCGCTTTTTGCCGGAACCCAGGTCAGCCTTGACTCGGATGACAAAACCCCTGGCAAAGAGGATGTTCACGTTTTTCACGTCATAGATGGACAACTCGTCGTAGTGCATCATGCCGCCAAAACGCTTGATCTTGGAGTAATGGAAAACATCGTTGAGGATGTCCATTTGCTCCTCATTGAGGTTCTCCAGAACCCGGCAGGCCTCTGGCTCTTGCGAAACCAGTTCCTGTTTTGCCGGAGAGTCGGCGTCGGGCCGGTCCAAGACCTTGACCGCTTCGGAACCCGCATCCGTCAGTTTGAGCAGGGTGTGCTCCGAGCCACAGGGCATGGAGACATTAAGCCGCTCAATAAAACCGGCTTCCAGCAACTCGTCGATCTTGATCTGGTCCTGATACATAACCAAGCGCGTGGGCAGCATGCCCCGATAGCGTTTGATCTTGGAGAAAGCGGCCACGTCCTTGAGGATGGCCGCATGGGTGGCGTCAGCTCTCATGAATTCACCATATGCTCATTGCGTGCCGGGCGCAACTGGTCTATATGGAGAAAAAACATGCGGGGAATAATCTGCTCTATACATCAGATCTTCAGCCTCGCAATAAGCCGGGAATTGCGGTGTATAAGGAGACGCCATGGCCTTCAGAATAACTGCGTTACTTACCGGGATAAGGGAGACGGACCAGGGACTCATGACCTATCTCAAGCACTATGGCCGCCGCATTTGGTTGCCCATGTGGAGTTTTTTGCTGCAAGGCCAGGACAAGAACATTCTTGTGGACACGGGTCTGGACGATTTCATCACGCCGGAGTCTTTTACCAAGGAGACCGGACTCACGCCCATGTTCATGGAGGACGCCTTGGAATCCGTGGGCTTGAAGCCCGAAGACATCCACATGATCATCCACACCCACCTGCATGACGACCATTGCGGCAACAACCCGCTGTTTCCGAACGCTGAAGTCCTGGTGCAGCGCAAGGAGCTGGAATTCATGGACGAGCCCCATCCCCTGGATCATCGGTATGAGCCGAGTTTCTTGGAAGGCCAGTTGATCCGACCCCTGGACGGGGATCAGGAGATCCTGCCCGGCCTTTCCGTGCTGCTCACGCCCGGGCATACTCCAGGCGGCCAAACCGTGGTCGTGGACACGGACAAGGGCCGGATGGTGATTCCCGGGTTTTGCTGCAACTGCGAAAACTTTCCCCAGGCAGGACCGGCAGTGTGCCCGGGCGTGCATACCAATGCCTTGGCAGCCTACGACTCCGTACAAAAGGTCAAGGGGTTGGAAGGAACCATCCTGCCTCTGCATGACCTTGAGCTGGCCAAGCTCCTGGTGGGGGGATGAGCCCTTGGCCAAGTCCGGGCATCACCCCATGGGCGTGCAGATTTCGATGATCGCGCCAAAGGGGTCCTGGACGTAGGCCACGGTCTGGCCCCAGGGTTTTTCCGCAGGAGCGGCGAGTTCCTTGGCTCCGGCGTTGACCGCTTTGTGCAGGGCGGCATGCACGTCGTCAGTGGTGAGGGCCAGTTCAAAACCGGTTTTCACACCGCCTTGCGCTTCCAGGCCCGTATTCATCTTGAGCATGTCGTTGTGGGCAAAGGCAAGCAAGGTTTGGCCGCTGTCCATTTCAGCGTACATGTTTGATTCGTGCACAAACCGCACGGCAAAGCCAAAAGCGTTTTCATAGAATTGGGTCGCTTTGGGCACGTCCTCCACGTACACAATCACATAGCGCAGTTGCATGTCAGCCTCCGCAGAGTGTGTATCCGGCATTGGAAAGGAAAAAGCCCGACTTTTGCGAGGAGTGATTTACGAGGAAAGGCCGATGTCTTCCTGGGTCAGGCCGATGAGACAGATGTTTGCCGAGTCCGCCAGCCGTATGCTCTCATCCAGGTCGAAAAACAGGGTCTTGCCTGCTTCAAATCCCAGGCAGGCGGCCTTGGCCTGGATCAGGGACTCAATGGTGGTTTTTCCCAGGGCAGGCAAGTCCACTCGCTCTTCCTGGCCGGGTTTCACGGTTTTCACGACAACGCAGCCCGGGCCAGCCACTTGGCCTGCCCGCTGCAATGTCTGATCGGTTCCTTCCATGGCCTCCACGGCCACGATCACGCCGTCCCGGACAACAACGCATTGGCCGATGTCCAGTTCCCCCATGCGCTTGGCCGCTGCCCAGCCGAAGCGCAGGTCCGACCATTCCTGGCTGGATGGCTCTCGGCTCGAGAGAACGCCGTGGGGGGCGCGCAGGGAAGGGGCCAGGTCAGCGGCTTGGACAACACTGAAACCTTCTGTCTCGAGCTCATTGATCAAGGCCCTAAGCAGGGCGTCGTCGCCCTTGCCGCGCATGCGCATCAACACCTTGAGCGCCCGCAGATCAGGGCGCAAGGACAGGGCCTGGGGCTTGTCAATGGCGCCGGCCATGCACACGCGAGTTGCGCCTGTGGATTTGAGATAGGCAATGAGCTGGGAAAGCCGTCCCATACGCAACAGTTTCCACTGGTCCGCATCCCGGACCAAATCCTGGTCCGTGAACCCCTTGAACCCGGCAATGGCCGCGCGCATGCCCGCGTTCTTGGCCGCGCGGGCCACAAGGGAGGGAAACGAGCCCCTGCCCGCGATGATGGCGATGGTTTCCTGGGCGGACATGGGCAGAGCCGGGAACAGTCAGGGAAAAGACGGGAAACGTCAGTCCGGGACGTTGCCTTCGCGTTCCTTGGCCGAACACACACCCCGCTCGCTTTCACTGATGAAGGTGATGAGCTTGTGCACTTCCGGGACGTGGCCGAGTTCTTCCTGGATTTGCGCCAGGGCTTCCTTGCGGCCCAGGTCCGAGCGCCAGTAGATTCTGTAGGCGCTGTTCAAGGCGTTGATGGCTTCCTTGGAGAAATTGCGCCGCCTCAGACCAATGACGTTGAGACCGTGCAACGTGGCCCGGTAGCCTCCGGCCAGCATAAAGGGGGGCAGGTCCTGGTTCAGGCCGCTGGTCGCGCCCAGGAAAGCGTGTTCACCGATTCGCGAGAATTGGTGCACACCGGTAATGCCGCCGATCATGGCGTAATCGCCCACTTGGACGTGCCCCGCGAGCATGACCGCGTTGGCGAAGACCACACCGTTGCCCAAGATGCAGTCATGGGCAACGTGTACATAGCCCATGAGCATGCATTCCGAACCAACCTTAGTCAGGCCGCCGCCTTGGTCCGTGCCGCGGTGCACAGTCACGTACTCGCGGACAACGTTGCGGTCCCCGATCTCCACCTTGCCGTTTTCACTGGTAAAGGTGATGTGCTGGGGGTCGCCGCCAATGAGCACGTGGGAGTATATTTGATTGTCCGTGCCGATTCGGGCCGAGGCCATGATTTCGCAATGGGAGCCGATGCTTGTGCGGTCGCCGACTTCAGCGCCCGCCTCGATGATGGTGAAGGGGCCGACAGTAACGGATTCGCCCAATTGGGCTTTTGGGTCCACGATAGCCGTGGTGTGAATCTCCACGGTCATGTGATGTCTTCCTTGGCGACCACGGCCGCGCCCATGGAGGCTTCCACCGCAATTTCATCGTTGACCAGGGCCTGGCAGTTCATTTTCACCAATTGCAGCTTATGGCGGATGTCAAAGCACTTGAGGAGGAGTTGGTCTCCGGGACGCACGGGGCGGCGGAACTTCACCTTTTCCATGGAAGTGAACATGAACAATTTGCCTTGGGCAAAGTCAGGTGCGCTTTTGGAAATCAGAATACCTCCGGCCTGGGCCAGGGCTTCCAAGACGAGTACGCCGGGCATCACGGGCAATCCCGGGAAATGGCCCTGAAAAAATGGCTCATTGATGGTCACATTCTTGAGCGCGGTGATAAACGTGCTGGCTTCCCAGTCCAAGACCTTGTCCACCATGAGGAAGGGGTAGCGGTGGGGCAGCTGTTGGAAAATTTCAAGAATTTCGACAGTTTTGATGGAATCCTCAGCCATTGTCCTCTCCAGGGGCTAATTGGGCGGCAAGTTCGGCCACTTGCTGTTCCAGTTGTTTAATGCGGCGCGACAGCTCCGGCAACTTGGCCGTGAGCACTGAAGCCCGGCGAAACGTTTTGTGGTCCATGGCGGGATATCCGCTTTGTCTGGCGCCCGGCGGAACATCCTTGTGGAAACCGGCTTTCGCGCCCAGCATGGCCTTGTCTCCAACGTTGACATGGTCGCCGAGACCTACCTGTCCGCCCATGATCACTTGGTCGCCTACGGTACAGCTGCCGGAAATACCAGTTTGCGCGACAATAAGGCAAGCATTGCCCAAGGATACATTATGGGCGATCTGGACCAAGTTGTCGATCTTCGTCTGATGGCCGATTCGGGTAGTGTCCAAGGTCGCCCGATCGATAGCGGCCAGGGCGCCTATTTCCACGTGATGGCCCACTTCCACATGTCCTACTTGAGGCACCTTGAGGATGCCTTCCGGACTCGGGATGTAGCCGAAACCGTCGGCCCCAAGGACCGCCCCGGGATGAATCACCACATCGTTGCCCAAGGCCGTACCGTCCATGAGCACCACATTGGGGTACAAGATGCAGCGCTCTCCGATCCGGCAGTTGTCCCCAACGTAACAGCCGGGAAACAAAACCGTGTCCTTGCCAATCTCCGCGTCCGCGCCAACGTAGGAGAAGGGATGGCAGGTCACGCTTGGATCAAGCCGGGCAGCCGGGGAAACAAACGCGAAATCGTGTACACCTTGCCCGGTTTGGGGGCCTGCGGCGAACAAGTGCATGATGCGCACGAAGCTGAGGTAGGGTTCCGGACTGAGGAGGGCGTTTTCCACCTCTGGTGCGAATTCGGGAGTTACGACCAGGGCTGCGGCTTGGGAGGCCAAGGCCTTGTCCAATTGACGGTGGTCGGCGAGGAAACTCAGTTCATTGGGGCCGGCGCTTTCCAAAGCGCCGACCCCGGTGATTTCCTTGTCTAGGCCTTTGCGAGTGAGCCCAAAACGCTCGGCCAGATCCGAAAGCTGATATGACATAACGACGAGCGGCGTCAGTCAGGGACTAGCGGTTGCTCCAGGCCTCGTTGAACAGATCGAGGATGTCCTGGGAAATGTCGTGGTCGGAACTCAAGTAAACCACACCGCCGTTCTTGGAGTCGAGGATGAGGTCATAGTCGTTGTCTTCGCCATATTGTAAAACAACTTCTTCGAGGACTTCAACGATGGGTTGAAACAGCCGGTCTTCCTCGGATTCCAGTTCAGACTGCAGGTCCTGGGATTTCTGTTGGTACTCGGCAAGAAGCTCGCGGAATTCAATGCGCTTGCTCTGAGCGGCTTCCTGGGACAATGCCATGCCCTGAGTCTCGATTTCTTCCTGAAGGTCGGTGATCCGGGTTTGCAGGGATTCCAGTTCGGCCCTGGCCGCAGCGCCCTTGGCTTCCAATTGTTCGGCAGCGGCCTGTCCTGGAGCGGAGCTGAGGATGATGCCTTCAAGGTTCAGGATGCCGATCTTCAGCTCGGCAAAGGCCCAGCTCGGGATGGCCAGGAAACAGATGACCATGAGGGAGGCAAATAATTTACGCATGGGAACGTCTCCTTTGTGTTCTGATGATGTGGTGTAGTGTTGGGGTTGGAGAATAACCGGCTGAAAATGCTGTGCCGTATTGTGAAGGCGGGGCGGGCAGGAAGCCCGCCCCGCAAATTACGCTGTAAGGGGTTAGAAGAATTGGCCCATTGAGAACTCGATTTGGTGCGGGCTATCCTGATCCGGGATTTCGTCCAGGGCGTACCCCCATTCCACGCGCAGGGGACCCATGGGGGAGAACCAACGCAATCCCATGCCCACGGATTTCCGCAATTCAAAGCTATCATGGTCGCCGCCGCCCCAGGAATCGCCCGCGTCAAAGAAGAAGACCCACATCAAGCCGTATTCCTCGGACAGGGGGAACAGGTATTCCACGTTGGCGAAAAGTTCATTTTGGCCGCCAATATAGTCGTTGGAAGCTCGATCCCGGGGAGAGATCTTGTGGTACTCGTAGCCCCTGATGGAGTCCATGCCGCCCAGATAGAAGCGTTCAAACACGGGAGTTTCCTCGCCCGAGTTCTGCCAGATAGTACCTGCCTGGGCATGCAGGTGAAGGATGTGCCCCCAATCCTCGAAGATCGGGAAATACCAACTGGTGTCGGCCACAAGGCGCATGAAGTGGTCATCGCCCATGAGGATGCCGCCGCCATTGGTGAAGGTGATCGAGTTGATGGAACCTTCGCTGGGGTTGAGGCGGCGGTTGGTGGAGTCGCGCATCGCGGCCAAAGCCACCACGCTGGCCCAGTTCTCGCCGTCGAGATCGCGGATCACCTTGGCAGCGTCAGTGTCCACATCACGAATAATGTAGCGGTCCAGGGTGTAGTGGAGGAACAAGCGCGAATATTCGCCCACGGGGTAGGAAAAGCGGATCCTGCCGCCAGTGGTGCGTTTGGTGAAGTCGGCGAAGCTATCGTCTTCATAATACAGGTCAATCCCCGCGGAGAGGCGCGTATCCATGAACGCCGGGTCGGTGAACGCGAAGTTGTACTTGGTTTCTTCCGAGGAAAAGCTGGCCTTGAATCCGACGTCGTAGCCCATGCCGAACATGTTGCGCTCGGAAAGGATGAACGACACAAAGGGGCCGATGCCGCTGGAGTAACCGATACCACCTGCGATCATGCC
>QZKZ01000107.1 GCA_004796465.1 Desulfovibrio sp. | reverse complement strand
TAGGAAGTTCCCTGTCCAGAAGGAGGGAGGAGGTCAGGGTTTTCCCGTGGAAGGTGTGGCGCCTTCCTGCTGAGATGGGGTGGAAAGAGGCGCCGAATGCTGGCAGCCATGAGGCGGATCCAGGGGGAGAGGTTTCCCTGAAGGGCTCATGTCGGCGGTCTCATTCCTGCCACAAGGAGCAATGGTGGATACGGGCATGCCGGTCATGGAAGCAAAGGCCTTGCCCAAGAACTTTCTGGGCGTGTCCAAGCTGGTGATGCTCGAGTGGGTCGTCACGGCTGTCTCCTTACGAAGCGTGAAGTGTTCCATGTACCAACCGGCCGGTACGTTTGGTATATTGCGAGCATGAGCTCCCCTTGCCAAAGCCGCCGGGCCCAAGCCGCACCTGGTGTGCGGCTTGGAAGGACCGACAAAGACCCCTTGAGGAGAATGAGGCGGGCGGAGGTAACATTGAACCCATGGCATGGCTTATGATTTTGATGGTTTCCACACATACTATCCAGCATAAGAGCCGGTCTCGATATTTTTGAGCTGGAGCAAGTGCTCTTTGGCTTTAGATTCGACCGATACCAATGCGGCCACTACTTTCGGGTCGAACTGGCTGCCCGAACAGGCCTCGATTTCAGCGCAGGCCTGGTCGAAATCCGCAGCCGGGCGATAGGGCCGTCCTTGCGTCATGGCGGACAAGGTGTCGGCTACGGCAATAATGCGTGATCCCAAGGGGATAGCATTACTGCGCAGACCCAAGGGGTAGCCCTTGCCGTCAAAGCGTTCGTGGTGGCAGAGCACCAGGGCCGGGATGTTCATTTCCACAATGGCTAGAACAGGCTTGAGAATGGCCGCGCCCAAACGCGGGTGCTCCTTGATTCGATCCCATTGCAGGGATGTCAAGGGGCCAGGCTTTTGCAACACGGCATCAGGCACACCTATCTTGCCGATGTCGTGCAAATGCCCGGCAATATGAATGACGTCTGCTTCAGCAGTGGGCAACCCCATGGCCAGGGCAACAAGGTGGGATATCACCGCCACTTCGTCCGAATGATATTTGGTAAAGGCGTCCTTGGCGTCAATGGCCCGGCCAAAGCTCTCCGCCATTTCATGCACCACGCTGGAAATCTTGGGACAGGAAGCGGACTCCGGCATGGGTCTGCACATGCCGACGGCTTCCTGGTCGTTTCTGGACTGCCCCTGATCCCAAGCAATGAATTTGGCAAGGTTACTTGAGGCCATAGGTCAGTTCCTTGGTGCGAGGAGCACAAGGGCACCTGTCGCCATCGGGGCACCCAGAGCAGGAACCCGTGCAGGTGCCTCGGCATGGATTGGAGCGATTCAGTCCGCGCTTGATATAGTGAGTCGCGAACAGAACAGTGATGAGGAGTATGCCGAGGACCAGCCAGCTCATGTCTTCTCCTAAGATGAGACGTTGCGGGAGGTGTTTTCAGTTCCTTGGCCAAGCTTGTATTGAAAATGAAAATCAGTGTCAACTAAAAAATACATGGTATTTCCCATTGAAAAATTGTCTTTCATGACAGCTAATTATATATGCTGATTGCCCAGTCTGGGAATTGAACTGTGTCTTGACCCAAGTCAAAGCACCCTATGGCTCTCCATGCCATACTCCTCCCACCAAGCAAGGAGGAAACCATGGAACCACTCGCAACCGCCCCAGTGCTCATGAAGAACATCCCCAAGTCCGAGGTCTTTAGTGCCCAGGACCTGGTGGAGTACCAGGAAGGCCAGGTGGTGAGCCGCACCATCTGCCAGACCAAGGCCGTGACCATGACGCTCTTCGCGTTCTGGCAAGGGGAAGGCATCAGCTCGCACACCGTGCCCGGCGACGCCCTGGTCCAGGTCCTGGACGGCGAGGCCGCCGTGACCATTGCCGGGACTGAATACCTGGTGGCTGAGGGCCAGAGCATTGTCATGCCCGCAGGCTCGCCCCACGGCCTGGAAGCCAAGTCGCGCTTCAAAATGCTGCTGACCCTGGTCAAGTAGTGCAACACGTTCCCTGACCGAATTTACTTCGAATATCTGTTCGGCTGTCAAGTTGACAGGCGGGGAGGGCCATGTCATTTTAGATCGAACATCCATTCGAACAATTGGGGGCCCCATGGCCAGGAAAAAAGACCAGGAGCAGACGGAAAAACGGCGCGAGCAGATTCTTGCAGCCGCGTTATCTAGCTTTTCCCGCAAGGGATTCCACACCACCAGCATGCAGGAAATTTGTAAGAAGGCGGGCATGAGTCCGGGCACGGTATACCATTATTACCGCTCCAAAGACGAGATCATCGTGGACATCGCGCGCGGTGAACTGGAAAGTGCAAGGTTGTTCGCCGACCTGCTCGCAACAAATGAAACCCTGAAACAGGGCCTTGAAAAAGCAGTGGATGCCATCCTGTTCAGCAAGGAATACAAGGGAAAATTCCAGATCACCATGGAAGTGGTGTGCGAGGCCGGGCGCAACCCCAAAGTGGCCAAGCAGCTCCTAGAGGCTGACAAGGTCGCGCTCAAGGCCATCCGCAAAGGCCTTGAGCAAGATGGCCTGGGCAAGGAAGGCATTACCACCGAGGTCCTGGCCGAGTACATCGGCGGCCAGCTCGAAATGCTGGAAATGTACAAGCTGTTCGATCCTTCGCCGCGCAAGTGCGCGCAGATGGCTGAGTTGAGTAAACAAACCCTGGCCGCGCTCCTGGCTCCCGATTCCTGATCCCCAAAAAGAAAACCGCCCCGGTCCCATGCGGCCCGGGGCGGCGAATTGGTGCGCGGTGGCCTGGAGCTAGTTCACGCTCAGGTCGGCAGGCACGATGTACAGGACGTTGGAGTCGATGATGGTGTCGTCCAGGAACTTTTGGTGCAGTTGGCCCTCGGTGGACCAGGTGGCGAAGTCGTCGTCGTTGAGCACGCCCAGGGTGGACTCGTTGATCACCCACAGGCCTTCCATTTTGTCGTGGGGATAGCCCACCTGCGCCACCATGTCGATGACCAGGGTCTTGGCCACGGGCACGATGCCCACGGCATCGAGGGCTTCCCAGCCGTTGTTGAACACGGCTTGCTCAATGGTCTCCGCGCCGATGAGCAGGCCCAGTTCTTCGTCCTGGCTGGTGCCTTCAGCGGTCACGGTCTCCAGGTCAGTGGCCCCGGAGATGTCGATGCGGTACACGTGCTTCTGAGCCTCGGGCTTTTGCAGGAAAAAGCCGCTGTCACGCTCCACAAGAATGAACTCGGTGTTGGACAGGGCCACGATCTCGGAGTTGGAGTTGGCGTCCTTTTCCTGGCGGTACAGGTACTGGGACACGGCTCCGGATTCCAGGTTCACGGTTACGATGCGGGTCACCGTGCACTTCTGCACGTCCTTGTTGGGGTTGCGCATGGTGGATTGCATGATGCCCACCAGGGTGGTCTCGTCAGGCGTGATGGCCAGGCCTTCCATGCCCCGGTTGGCGCGGCGGTTGCCGAACTCGGCAGGAAGGGTGTGCAGGTTGCGCTCGTCCTGGGCGAATGCGTTGATGCGCTCGATTTCCTTGCCCTCGGCGTCAAAATGCACCATGTGCGGGCCGTACTCGTCGCTGATCCAGAAGGTGCCGTCGGAAAGGGCCACCAAACCTTCGCCATCCAAACCATAGTCGTCCAAGCGTAGGGGGTTGTAGTCAGGGCTGGCCGGATCGTCGTTAAAGGGCTTGGAATCGTCCACCAGAATCGGGGAGCCGTCGGCGTAATAGGGGGTCTCGCCCGTGCCGCCCAGGTCCGAGCTGTTGGGCAGGCCGGTGATCGGGGTGCCGTCCGGGCGGCGCAGCAGGATGGTTTCCAGCATCTCCACGGATCCGTCGGCCTGGACCTCGAACAGGCCGATGCGCGGGGTATAGTTGGCCACCGGAAAGGTCTTGCCCTTGCCTTGCTCGCCTTCGTACTTGGCGTTGGGGCCGCGGTCGGTCAGGGCGTAGAACTGGTTGGCCACCGAGGGATGGGCGGTCATGGCCGAACCATAGCCGCCGTTGCGGATCTCGAAATGGTGGTCCGGATTTTGGGAATCAGCAATATCGTCGCGCAGGACTTCATACGGCAGGGACACGCCTTCAGCCGGAAAGTTGGCCAGGGCGGCCTCGAAATCAGCCTGGGACATTTCCTCGGAATACGCGGGCAGACTGCTCAAAATGACGAGGGCCAGGCAGGCCAAGCCCAGGGAAAAGGAAAGTTTCATAACTGCCACTCCTTGATGGATGAAGGGTTCAGGCAAACGGGTCCAGTTTGAGGGCAGTAAACCACACGGCCATGGAGTATCTTGCCGAACCGGTGACAGAAACATGTCATTGGCCTGTATCGGATTGGGGTCGGCCGACAGTCCTGGTGGGTAAAGTATGTGGGCACAATGCCGGATCAGAGCCAATAATTCACCAGGACGCTTCAAGCCAAGGAGGCTCCCATGGGCAGTGAAAAGATACCGGAAACAGGCAGCCGCCCCGGATTGTTCCCTGGCCGACCTCAAGGGAAAATGGGCGGCCATCTTCTTCTCCCCCAAGGACAACACCTCGGACTGAACCACTGAAGCGTGGGAGTTCACAGCGCTCAAGCCTCGGTTCGAGGCGCTCAACGCAATAGCGGGCGGGGTGAGCAAGGATTCCGTGGCCTCTCACAAAAAGTTCACGGAAAACGACAACTTGGGCGTGACCCTGCTCGCGGGCCAGGAACTGGAGATGCTGGGGGACTACGGCGCATGGCGGCTCAAGAAGATCTACGGCAAGGAGTGCCATGGGCACGGTGCGCTCGACCTATCTGGTCGACCCGGAGGGCGTGGTGCGCCAGGTCTGGCCCAAGGTGGCCAAGGCAGGGGGCCATGCAGACAATGTGCTGGCAGCTCTGGAAGAGCTGGCGGGCTGATGGGGTGTGCCGTGGAAGGTCATGCCCCGGCCAGGGGCAAGCGGAAAAAAAACGAGGTGCCCCGGCCCAAGGTGGACTCCACCCAAAGTTTTCCACCGTAGCGGGTCACGATCTGGCGGCTGATGGACAGGCCCAGTCCCGCGCCCTTGCAGTGGCCGTTGGGGTCTGAACCCTGGTAGTACGTTTCAAAGATATGGGCGATGTCCTGTTCAGAAATACCCGGCCCGGTGTCCATGACGCAGCCTTGGGCCCAGCCGTCCACCATGGACAGGCTCACGGTCACTTCACCTTGCTCCGTGAACTTGGCCGCGTTGTTGAGCAGGTTGATGAACACCTGCTTGACCTTGTCCGGGTCCGCGTGCACGGGAACAGGGCCAGGGGGGATCTCTTGGCGCAGCATGACCGAGGGGCTGGAAGCAAACTCGCCGAGCATGGTCTTGAACGAGTCCAGGGCCACTTGGGCCATGTCCATGTCCTGGTCCTGCCAGACCATTTCGCCTGATTCGATCCGGTTCAAGTCCAGTAAATCGTCAATGAGCCGTTTGAGCCGCTTGCCTTCCTTGGCGATGATCGAGGCGTTTTCATCGAGCCGCGCGGCGTGGGGGGGGAGTTCCGGACTCCAGTTCCTTTCCTTGGCAATGGCGGCAATGTCCCTGCGGATCATGGCCGCAAACCCCAGGATAGAGGTGAGCGGAGTTCTCAGCTCATGAGACACGGACGACATGATCATGGTCTTGAACTTGTTGCTCTCCATGAGCCGGGAATTGGCCTCGAGCAGTTCCCGGGTCCTTTTGTCCACGGTCTGTTCCAAGTTTTCCCGGGATTGGCGGAGTTCTTCCTCAGCTTCCTTGAGTTGAGTGATGTCGCTCATGATCAGCATGAGGTTGTCTTGCAGGTCCGCGGCAGTGATTTGGATATGTCTGCGCTTTCCCGAGAGGTCTTGGAATTCGTAGGTAGCTGTGGCTTCGTCCTGGCCGCCGTCCTTGACCAGGCAGGAACGAAGCCCGGCCTTCAGCGGTCCGCGCAAGGCCCCGTCAGGGCAGATGATGCGCCAGAAATGGTCGAGGTCCTTCACGTTCTCCTGAGCCGGGCCGAACAAGTCGGTGAAGGCTGAGTTGAGGTGCATGGCCTCGCCTTTGGGGGTGAACACGCAGATAGGCAGGGGCGCGTGCTCTATGAGCTGCCTGAGTTTGGCCTCGCTTCGCTCCAAAGCTCTTTGGATATTGTACTGCTCCGTGACGTCCCAGAACATGCCGATCATGCCCGTGGTCTTGCCTTGGCCGTCGCGCAGCGGGGCCTTGACCACTTCGGTTTGCGCGATTTTTCCGTCCAAACGGGGATTGTCTTCCACGCATCTGAACAACTCGCCCGTATCCGTGACCATCTTGTCGTCGGCCCGGAATTTCTCGGCAGACTCCGGAGTGTGGATGTCAAAGTCGTCCATGCCGATGAGAGCTTCTTGGGACACGCCCATGAGATTGCAGTAGGTAGGGTTGCCGTAAATAAAGTTGCCCTGGAGGTCCTTGGCGAACACGGCGTGGGGAATGCTGTCGATGAGCAGGTTGAAAGCGATCCCGGCGTGTTCTGGAACCGAAGCGGGGCCGGAAGGGGATTTCAAGCCTTCACCCGCTAACTCCTGTTTGAGGCCGGCCTCGGCATGGACCAGGAAACGGGCCTTAAGGTGTTGGTATTGCATGGGTGTGATGGCATGGGCGTGGCACAACTCTTCCTGGTCGGCTCCGGCAAAGCCTTGCAAGAGAATGTGGATGACGTCTTCCGGCGTCAAGTCTGATAGAGCCATACAGTGCTGCCCGGTGTCAGTTCCGTGTGTTCCCCCTGGCATGCGGCAGGAACGAATGAAATGGTTTCAATAAATGTAACACGAGGTCAGGTGTGGGGACAAGGCTTGGGCTGTTTTTTCGTTTTTTCCTGCACGCGTGGAAGCAGTAACAGGGATCAGGGCATGGCGGTTTGCGCCATGGCCAGGTTAACGGCTGAGGGGGCAAAGGGTTCGGCATCCCCGCCACGGCAAGAGATGATCCTTCTCCGGGAGAGCACGGCCACGGTGTCGGCAAAGCGCAACATCTCCTGGGTGCCGTGGCTGACCAGCACCAGGGGAAGCTGGAAGCGGTCCACGCTGGCCAGTATTTCGCGGCGTATGCGCTCGCAAGGGCGCGTCCAGGGCGGAAAAGGGTTCGTCCAGGAGCAGGAACTTGGGCCGGGCCGCCAAACACCGGGCCAGGGCCACGCGCTGGCGCTGGCCCAGAGGCTTGAAGTGCGGGCCTTTTTCAAGGCCTTGTCAGTGGTTCTGGCCGTGGCGTGACAAGGAGCTGAATCTCAGGCCCTGCAAGGCGACGGCAGAATCATCGACGCCCCCCATTGGCAACGGGAAGCAACCGCTTGGCCGTGTCCTTGGCATAGGTCTCCACTTCCTCGACCCAGGCTTCGTAATCCTGCACCAGGTGTTCGGCAAACTCCGTGAGCCGGAATCCCGATTTGTTTCCCCCGGCCTTGTAGACCAAGGGGCTGCCCAAGGTGGCTTCCATCTTTTTCAGCCTGCCCCAGGCCCTGCGATACGACATGCCCATATGCTCGGCTGCCTTGCGCAGGGAAAGCCGCTCCTTGATGTTCTTGAGCAATTCGGCCTGGCCCGGCCCAAAACTGAAACCCTCCTTGGTTTCCAGCCATATCCGCAGTCCGACATCCCATTCTTTCATTGCCCCCCCCTTGGAGCGATTGTCCTGATCCCAGTGGGTTATCCTCGCAAAGGACTATACCCAATTTTTCGGCGAATAGACACACTTAGCAATAAAATAATCCCAGGGGCAATATATTGACTTATTATGCATGCTGGAGCATAAGAAGAACGCATTTCATCCATTGAGGTTGCTCAGTTGACGG
>QZKZ01000294.1 GCA_004796465.1 Desulfovibrio sp. | reverse complement strand
GCGGTCAGCCGCAAGGCCTGGCCTGTCCTGCGCAACGACTGATCTTGCTGGATCCCGCCAATAACAAAACGGCCCGGGAAACCCCGGGCCGTTTGTGTTTTACGTGGTTCCCGATCCAAGCAAGACGCTGGACAGGAAGATACTATTGTTAACGCACGTGGCACTCGCCACAGGTGAGGGGACCGGCCCCTGCTTCCTCGTGGCAGCCCTTGCACTGCATGTGAAAGGACTCGGTGAGCGGCGGCATGTCCTCGTCGCCGACCATGGGGTCGTGGCAATCCGAGCAAAGGCCATAATCGCCGGTATGGTGGCACACATCGCAGTCACCTTCCGCGTATTCCTCATGATTGAGGTGCGTGAACTGGCACACCGGGCGTTCCAAGGCCTCATAGGCCGCTCCAAGGTCCATGACCTCGTCCTGGCTCATTGCCGGAACAAAGAACAGGACCATGGCGGCCAGGAGACCAGCAATCAGAATCAGATTCTTAACCATGACTTTCCTCTGTATGGTCTTGCCTGGGTTATTCTTCCACGGCCTTGGTTTTCACCATGTGCTCGTAGATGATGTCGCCCAGGAACTTGATCTCCATGTCCAACTTGTAGTGGTGGACAATGTCTTCCAAGCCGCCGTGACAGTTGTGGCACGGGGCGACAATCAGTTCCGCGCCCGTGGCCTTGAGCTGCTCGGCCTTGATCTTGTTGCCGTGAACACGGGTCATCTTGTGCGGAGGGCCGCAGTTGATGACGCCGCCGCCGGCCGCGCAGCAGTAGTTGTGCTCGCGGTTGGGGTACATTTCCACCATATTGGGCACAAAGGCCTTGGCCACGGCCCGGCCCATCTCATGCAGGCCCATGCCGCGCACGGTGTTGCAGGGATCGTGGAACGTGGCCAGCTTGTCGATGGTGGAGGCCACCTTGATCTTGCCCGCCATGAGCAGTTCGTAGAAGTACTGGATGGAGTGGATGATGGGCACGGGCATTTCGCGCCAACCCAACCAGCGGTTGCCCATGTCGTATACCGAGCGGTAGGCGTGACCGCACTCGCCCATGACGATCTTGTTCACCTTGAGCTTCATGGCGGATTCGTAGTGGTCGCGTTTGAGGCGGCCCATCATTTCAAAATCGCCGGTGAACATGCACATGTCGCTGTTGTCCCAGCCCGTGCCCGAAGGCATGGTGAAATCCACCCCGGCCTCGTGAAAGATGGCTGCGGCCTGGTAGATGAGCTGGGTGCGGAACTTGGGCTCGGGTCCGATGACCGAGTAGTAGACATCGGAACCTTCCTTATCCAGGGGAATGCGGAAGTCCGGGAACTCGTCGCGGGCTTCGTCTTCCTGCCACATCAGGGCGTCGATCCACTCGTCTTCCTTGACCCACATCTGGTTCATGGTGGCGGCGTGGCTATGGGCCGTATCCTGGATGTATTGGGGCGTAAGGGCCAGTTTGTGTACGATGCGGCGCACCGTGGAGATCATAAACGCCGTGTCGATGCCAAAGGGGCAGTACTGGACGCAACGGCGGCACAGGTTGCACTCGGTGTGGGCGATTCGCGCGGCCTCTTTCATGAACTCTACAGAGACCTTGCCCTTGTTCTTGATCATGGGCCACAATGTGTTCTTGATCTTGCCCACAGGCGAGTATTTGGGGTCGCGGTCATGGGACAGGAAGTAGTGGCACGCGTCGGAGCACAGGCCGCAATGCACGCAGGTCTTGGTGTAGGCATACAACCGGGCCAGATTTTCAGTGCCCAAAGTCGTGTTGATGACCTGCGCGATCTTTTCCGGCGTGAGCTTTGCCGCCCCCTGATCAATTCCAGGATCTTCAATAATTTTCTTTTCTTGGGTATCTACAGTCATGTCGCTTTCTCCATGGGCTGGAATTCCTTTATGTAGGGTTTCCCGCCCTACCAATCCTTGACATGGCGGACAGCACCGAACTCGGAGCCCATGTAGCCGCGGACCATGGGGCCGAGGATCATATGTCCTAGCCAGGTGAAGGGGATCATGGCGAGCCACACCTCACCAGAGACGATGTGCAGGATGATCATTACCTTGTAGTCGCCGATCTGATGATACGCCAAAAAGCCGGTGATAAACGGCAGGGCCACGAGGATCAGCATCAAGAAATCCTTGATGTCGGTCACGTACTTGGCTTCGGGCACGATCATGCGGCGCACGGCAAAGTACACGCAACAGACGATCACGATCACGGTCATCCAATCCGCGACTTGGTCGGGCAAGGTCCAAAAGCTGATGCCGAGCACGCCTTCACTCCACATCATCACGTGCGCCATGAGGAAGATAGGCGCGGCCAGCAAGCTGATGTGAAAGGCAAAGGTGACCACGGTGAACAAGGGGCGCAAACGCCAGTTCTTGGCCACAAAGGGCACCGACCACATGAACCAGGAGCGGATCACGTGCTTGGTGCTCAGGTAGGCGAAAACCGTGGGGTCTTTTTTCTTGGCCAGATACGTCAGGTAGATGAACTTAGCCAGCATGCCGCCGATGAAGATAGCAAAAGCAGCCCAGGCCAAGGGTCCGGTAACCAGATTATACAAAGTATGCATGGACATGGCCTACCCCCTAGTGATGGCTGCTTGGGACCGGGATGACGATGCGGCTGTACTTGCCGTCCTTAACCACTCGCAGCATGACCTTGGTTCCCTCGGGGCTGAACACGGGGTCCCAACACTGGTCAAAGTCCTCGTTGTGCACCTGGCCGTTGATGACCACGGTGTAACGATCGCCGGCGCGCTTCACCTTGGCGGCCACATTGTGGGAATCCGAACTGAACACGGGTTTCCACACCATGTCGTACCAGCCCACCCAGATGGTGTCGTTGGCGATGATGGCGTACTTGTCGCCTTCCTTGCCCACGGCTGCGGCATGCTTGCCGTCCGGAGCCACGGTCATGTCCGTGACCATGGTCCCGAAGGTTTTGCCCCAGACCTGGCCGTTCACGGCCAAGGTCCAGCGGCCGAACTTGGGGGCAACAATGGCCCACAGGTTCTTGCCGTCGGCCGAGAACTGCTGGTTCCAGCAATTGAAGAACTTGGCGTCCCAAATCAGTTCGTTATCCTGGGCCATGCCCCACTTGCCGGCCATGCGCACGGGCGCGGCAACCGCGCCTGTGGCGGGATTGAAGCAGGGGTCCCACACGCTGGGGAAAGTACTGGACCATGCTTGGCCGTCCACAACAATGGAGTAGTCGTACAAGGTATGGCGCACTTGGCAGGCCACGCGCTTGGCCTCGGCGTCGAACACCGGGGTCCAGCAGTTCATGAAGCTGGTGTCCCAAGCATTGCCGTCAATGGCCACGGAAAAGCAGCCTTCCTTGTAGGTCCAGATGTCGGCCTGGGGAATGTTCTTCACCTGCACGACCGCGGCCGTGGCCGAACCGTCCTTGGCCAGAACAAAGTTGTTGGCGTTCTGGTACAAAGTGGGCCAGGCTTCGCCGTTGACCACCATGCCGTACTCGCCGTCTTGCTGAATGGAGGCAGCGATTGTGCCGCCCGTCTGGGAGAACTGCACGCCCCAGACAAAGGCGTACTCTTCAGGCCAGACCTCGTCATCAACGAGAACGGACCAGTCCATTTCCTCCTGAACGATGGCGGTGAGGCGGCCATCAGGTGCAAAGCGGAGGTTCCAAATTTTTTCAAAGAGTCTTTCCTGAGCCTGTCCGTTGACGCAAATGCCGAATCCTTCATCACCGTATTTGGCGATGGAGGCGGTCTTTTCGCCGTCGGGGCTGGCATAAAGCTCTTCATGCCATTGGGCCTCCCGGGAATGCTTGGACAAATCCCATATGTCCTTCTTTCCGGGCGACCAATCCCACGCGGTCGCAGGTTGCATCACTTGCCTCCTTGCAGCGGAACGTTTGTGAAAAAAAGATCAAACCCTCTCGAAGAATTTCCGCCTCTGTTAGTATTATCCCTTTCAAAATTCAACCACTTTTTTGCTCTACCTGAATTGGCAAATGCATAACATCCCAAAATGTTACGTGTATAATACCATTCTAGGGCGGTATGATATTTTCCTGTGCCGTCCCCTGAAACCTTCTGTTTCCTTCAAGGTTGACAAACCAACCCATCACCTCCATATCCTTTGCCCTTGCACACGTTGTTGTTTTTATCAAACCCAGCCCAACCATGGTATCATTCCCCATACTTGTCACCGGAGCCACTGGCTATGTAGGCGGCCGCCTCGTTCCCTTCCTGGCCAAGAACGGCCATGGAGTGCGCGCCATGGGCCGTTCACTCGATAAATTGGCATGCAGGCCCTGGGCTTCCCATGCCAACGTGAAACCAATCCAGGGCGACGTGCTTGACATCGCCAGCTTGCGCCAGGCCCTCAAGGGATGCACCACGGCCTATTACCTGATCCACTCCATGGAACAGGGAAACGATGATTTCGCGGCCATGGACCGCAAGGGGGCTGTTAA
This sequence comes from Desulfovibrio sp., assembly GCA_004796465.1. GTDB lineage: Bacteria > Desulfobacterota > Desulfovibrionia > Desulfovibrionales > Desulfovibrionaceae > MADRE1. The sequence continues at coordinate 3,607 of QZKZ01000294.1, read as the reverse complement.
CTTTGCCGAGGCTGCAGCCGCCGAGGGCGTGGAGCGCATCATCTATCTCAGCGGCTTGCTGCCCAAAAACAGCGAAGACGACCCCACCCTTTCCAAACATTTGCGCTCCCGCGCGGAAGTCGCCACGCTCCTGGGCCAAACCCAAATACCTGTCACAACGCTCAAGGCCGCGCAAATCTTAGGCGCAGGCAGCGCTTCCTTTGAAATCCTGCGCTACCTGGTGGACCGCTTGCCCATTATGCTCACTCCACGCTGGGTGCGCACCCTGACCCAGCCCATCAGCATCAGCGATGTCTTGGGCTATCTCAAAGGGTGCCTGGACAATGAACAGACTATTGGCGAAAGCTTTGATATCGGCGGGCCCGACGTTGTCAGCTACGGCCACCTGTTTCACATTTACAGCAAGGCCGCTGGACTCAGAAAGCGCTCCATCGTGCCTGTGCCCTTTCTCACGCCTTGGCTCAGCTCCCATTGGATCAGCTTGATAACCCCCCTGCCCGCTGCCTTGGCAAAGCCGCTCATCCTTGGCCTGAAAAACTCCGTGGTCTGCCATGACCACCGTATCCGCGAACTGATCCCCCTCAATCTCATGGATTGCCGCACCGCCATGGACCGCGCCTTGAACAAGGTTGCCCAACACAGCGTGGATACTTGCTGGTCCGACGCCGGAACCATGCACGCGCCTGAGTGGATGACCTGCGGTGATCCTGAATACTCTCAAGGTAAAATCCAAGAACTTTCACATGTTATTCGAATAAAAGCTTCCAGAGAGGACGTGTGGCGGACCGTAAAATCCATTGGCGGGGAAAACGGCTGGTACTGGGGCAATTTCCTGTGGAAGCTACGCGGCTGGATGGACACCCTGTCCGGCGGCGTAGGACTCAGGCGCGGCCGCAGAGATCCCGAGGAGCTCTTTGTGGGCGACGCCCTGGATTTCTGGCGCGTTCTCTCAATCAAGGAACAGGAAGAGCTGCAGTTGGTGGCGGAGATGAAGGTGCCTGGCGAGGCCATGCTCCGCTTTACCCTGAGCGAGCCTGAACCCGGAGTCACCGACCTGGTCCAGACATCCCGCTTCCTGCCCCGGGGTCTGTACGGCATCTCTTACTGGTACATGACCTATCCGCCGCATATCCTGGTGTTCCGCGGCATGCTCAAATCCATTGCCACGCGGCTGAACGCGCCCATCCTGCACGGCCCGGCCAAGCTGAACCCCAAGAAGCAGGACAGCTGCGCCCTGGCTTCCAAGACTCCGTCCGAATAAAAAAGCGCGGATCCCCTTGCAGGGAACCGCGCTGTCAAGTTGTCTTTGTTTCGTTTTTCTACCCTTTGGCCCGCTCCTCCAAAACCGCCACGGCAGGTAGTGTTTTGCCTTCCAGAAACTCCAGAAAGGAGCCCCCGCCCGTGGAGATGTAGGAAATCTTGTCCGCGGCCCCGTACTTTTCCACGGCGGTCACGGTTTCTCCGCCACCGGCCACGGTAAAGGCCCCGCTCTTGGCCAGGGCATTGACCAGGACCACGGTGCCGCCCGCGAATTGGTCGTGCTCGAACACGCCCACCGGGCCGTTCCAAACCACTGTCCCGGCCTTGGCCACGATCTCGGCGTACATCTTGGCGGTCATTGGGCCGATGTCCAGGATCAGGTCCTCGTCGCCCACCTGCCCCGCTTCCTTGATAAAGGGCCTGGCGTCCCCGGAAAGCTCCGCGCCCACCACCACATCCGTGGGCAGGGGAATCTCGCAATGCACGTCATCGGCCATGAGCCGCTTGGCCTCGTCAATGAGGTCGGGCTCATACAGGGACTTGCCCACGGGATGGCCCTGGGCCGCGATAAAGGTGTTGGCGATGCCGCCGCCCACGATAAGGATGTCTACTTTTTTAGACAGGGTGTCCAGCACCGTGAGCTTGGTCGAGACCTTGGCCCCGCCCACAATGGCCACCAGGGGCCGGGCCGGATTGTCCATGAGCTTGGCCAGGGCTTCGAGCTCGCCCGCCATGAGCAGACCCGCGCAAGCCACGGCCGCATGTTTGGCCACGCCGTGGGTAGAGGCGTGGGCGCGGTGGGCCGCGCCAAACGCGTCCATGATGTACACGTCGCAGAGAGCAGCCATTTTCTTGGCCAGATCGCTATCGTCTTTTTTTTCGCCTTCAAGGAACCGTACGTTCTCACAGAGCACAATTTCGCCGGCCTTGGGCTCGACTCCGTCGATCCAGTCCTGGGCCAGAGTCACCGGCACATTGAGCAGCTCTTGCATGTGTTCGGCCACCGGAGCAAAGGAAAAGGCCGGGTCGTATTCTCCTGCCTTGGGCCTGCCCAGATGGGAGACCACCATGATCTTGGCCCCTTTTTCCAGGGCCAGCTTGAGGGTGGGCAAACTGGCGCGAATGCGCTTGTCGTTGACCACCTTCCCGTCCTTGACCGGAACGTTGAGCTCCTGGCGAATCAGCACACGCTTGTCCTTGAGATCAACGTCCTGCATCGTCAGCACATTCATCATACCCTCCTGTTTGCTCCTGCGGAAATACCCGCTTCAGGATCGGCGACTCGCGCGCCTTATCAAGCCATGGCTTCTTGGGCCTCAGCCACGACCGCTTCCGTGGTGAACCCGAAGTGCTCGAAGAGCTGGCCGCCCGGCGCGGAAGCGCCAAAGGTGGTCATGCCCACGATACGGCCGCCAAGGCCCACGTACTTGTACCAGAAGTCAGGCGTGCCGGACTCCACAGCCACCCGGGCCGTGACTTGAGGCGGCAGCACCTTGTCTTTGTAAGCTTGGTCCTGTTCGTCAAAGACCTCGCAGCAGTACATGGAGACCACACGCGCCTTGGTTCCCTTGGCCGCCAATTCTTCTGCAGCGGCCACAGCCAGCTTGGTCTCCGAGCCCGTGCCGATAATGATCACCTCTGGTTCGCCCTCACAATCCCTCAGGATGTAGCCGCCCTTGGCAACGTCGGCCATGGCGGCTGCGTCGCGCTCGAAAAAGGGCAGGCCCTGGCGGGTGAGGCTCATGGCGCTGGGCGTGGATTTGGCCTCAAGGGCGATTTTCCAGGAGGCCGCGGTCTCCACCACGTCGCAGGGGCGGAAAAAGTAGGCGTTGGGAATGCAGCGCATGGCCGTGGCGTGTTCCACGGGCTGGTGCGTGGGACCGTCCTCGCCCACGCCGATGGAATCGTGGGTCAAGATCCAGATGGCGCGGAGCTGCATAAGCGCGGCCATGCGAAAGGCGTTGCGCAGGTAATCGGAAAAGACCAGGAAGGTGCCGGAATAGGGCAGCAGGCCGCCATGCAGCACCATGCCGTTCATGAACGCGGACATGCCGAACTCGCGCACCCCGTAGTGCAGGTAGTTGCCGTCCGTGTTGTCCCGGTCGTAGCTCTTGGACCCGGACCACCAGCAGCCATTGGAGCCGGTCAGATCGGCGGAGCCGCCCAGCAACTCGGGCAGGCCCGGAGCCAGACCTTCGAGCACGGCCACATTGGCCTTGCGTGTGGCCAAGTCCTGCTTCTTGTCATTGAGATCCGCGAACAGGGCCTTGCAGGTGGCCTCAAAATCTTCGGGCAGGTCGCGGTTCATGCGCCGGGTCAAATCCGCGGCCAGTTCGGGATATTTCGC
>QZKZ01000174.1 GCA_004796465.1 Desulfovibrio sp. | reverse complement strand
CCGAGGGATTTTAAGTCCCTTGCGTCTACCAATTCCGCCACCCGGGCATTTTCACTTCTTACGCCATCGTCACTTGGTCCCCGTCATTTCATGTTCGGTGGCTCGGCAATATCCAGGGAAACCCCTTGGCATTGGCCCTCGCCAAGGTAATAGACCTGAAGGTTGCGCAAGTGCTTGTCCACGCACACCAATTTTCCGTTCACATCCCTGGGCAACTTGGCGGCCATGTCCCGGCACACCGCGCCCAAAGTGTCGAGATCGAACTCGGAAAAGCAGCACTGCAACTGCAAGGTGTCTCCGTAGCCCCAAAAGTCGAGGTGAACCCCGCCCAGATTCTCCAGGACCTCCTGCAAGTCCGCCATGAGCGTTTCTTCCACCTCATACAAGTCGTGGTAGGATATCTCCAGGCTGTAACTGATCAGCCCGAACACCTCGCAGTTGTACTTGGCCATGCGGCTTCCTCGTCTTGATTGGGCCGTTTCCGGCTCGGCAGGGGAGCACCCCTTCCATGCAAACCACGTATTTACCCAAAAACCCTCGTTCCTGCAAACAGCAATATATTTCAGGTTATTACTGTCGTGTTTCCCCCTGGCCTTGCAGCCGCCTCCCTGGTACACACACCCATGCACGCCACCCACCAGCCCAGGCTGGTCGTCCTGGGCCTGGACGGCTTGCCCTATACCCTGGCTCGCGACTTGTGCGCCCGGGGATGTTTGCCCAACCTGGCCCGTGTCTTTTCCCCGGACTCTCCCCTGCACCAGGACCCCAACGCAGCACCCCAACCTATGCTCGCTGAACTGCCTGAGCTGTCGCCCGTGAATTGGACCTCCTTTTACACGGCCTCTGGTCCTGAAGAACACGGCGTGTACGGCTTCACCCGCATCAACGGCAAGACCTACCGGATCAGCCTCGCGGATTCGACCCAAGTCCTGGCGCCGACCATTTTTTCCCGCATTGGCCAAAGCGGATGGGTCAGCCGGGTGGTGAACCTGCCCAACACCTATCCAGCCCAGCCCATGCCCGGCAAGCTCATTGCGGGTTTTCCCGCTCCAGACCTGGCGTCAGCAGTATTTCCTCCTCCTCTGCTCGGCCCCTTGGCCAATATGGGTTACCAGCTTGAGGCGGACACCGATCGCGGCGGCTACGACCCAAAATTGCTGCTCTCTGAACTTCATACAACCCTGAAGTCACGCCAAACCGCGCTGGATCTGCTCTGGCCCGATCCTGATTGGCATCTCTTTGTTTTTGTGCTCACGGAAACCGACCGCCTCTTCCACTTCCTGTATCCAGCGGTTGAAGACCCCTCCCATGACGCCCATCGCGGCTGCATGGAGTTTTTCCAGGCTTGGGACAAGCTTGTGGGTGGTGTCCTGGACCGCTACTTGGCTCTCCCCGAGCCCAAGCAGCTCATGATCATGGCTGACCACGGCTTTACCCGCTTGGACATGGAGTGCGACCTCAATGTTTGGTTGCAGCAGCAGGGGTATTTGGTCCTTGGTCCTGCCGGTGATCACAGTAGCGAATTGGACGCCACGCGAATCCTGCCCCAATCCCGTGCTTTTGCCTTGGATCCCGGCCGCATCTATCTCCATACCCAGGAGCGCTTTGCCAGGGGAACGATTGTATCCAGCCAGGTTCCGGAACTTCTTACGGAACTTACAGCAAAGATGTCGGCATTGACCTGGGAGGGGAAACCCGTCATGGAAAAGGTGCTGACCGCTGAGCAAACATACGGTGGGCAGGGTCCGGACAGCGGCCCAGGCCGCGCGCTTGCGCCCGATCTGGTGTGCGTCCCCAATCGAGGTATCGACCTCAAGGCCAAATTCGACCGCACCGAGTTGTTCAGCCGCTTTCACCGAGCCGGGACGCACACGGCAACCAACGCTTTTTTCTACCATAGCGCAGGAAAAGCCACCCGCTCGGTGCGAGACACAGGGCAACATGTCCTGGATTATTTCTCGGACCACCCAACTTCTCTGGTACTTTCCTGATGCCCATCGACTTCAGCCAACACCTCAATTCCGCCCAACTCGAAGCCGCCACGGCCATGGACGGCCCGATCCTTGTCATTGCCGGTGCCGGCAGCGGAAAGACCCGGACAATTGTGTACCGCCTGGCATACATGGTCGAACAATCCGTTCCGCCCGAGTCCATCCTGCTCATGACCTTCACGCGCAAGGCTTCCCAGGAAATGCTGCACCGCGCCGGGCTGCTCTTGGGCCAAGATCCCCATGCCGGCCCGGGCCTGCACGGCGTCCAAGGCGGCACCTTCCATTCCTTCGCCTTTCAGGTGCTGCGCCGCGAACCTCCGCCAGGATACCCCAGTGGCTTCACCATCATGGACCGCTCCGACGCCGAGGGCATTATCCGCGACGTCAAGACCTCCCTTGGCCTGGGCAAGGGCGACCGCTCCTATCCCAAGGCCAGGACCGTGCTTGAGCTGATCTCCAAGTCCCGCAACAAGGAAATGGAGCTGCACGACATCCTGCAGAACGAAGCCATGCACCTCCTGCCCTATGAAGACGATTTCTCTCAACTCATGGACGCCTTCACGGCCCGGAAAAAAGAGCATGGGCTCATGGATTACGATGACCTGCTCTTTGGCTTGGAAGAGTTGTTTCTTGCCCGGCCCGAGGTGCTGGCTTACTACGGCGACAGATTCCGTTACCTCATGGTCGACGAGTACCAGGACACCAACCTGATCCAAGCCAGGCTGGTCAAACTGCTAGCCTTAAGCCACGGCAACGTCATGGCTGTAGGCGATGACGCCCAATCCATCTACGCCTTTCGCGGTGCAAATGTCCGCAACATCCTTGATTTCCCAAAGATTTTCGAGAATACCCGCATCATCAAACTCGAACAAAACTACCGCTCCACCCAGCCTATCCTTGATCTCACCAACCGCATCCTGGCTGGCTCCAACGCAGGTTATGCCAAAGACCTTTTTTCCGAACGCCATGACGGCTCCTTGCCGCATCTGATCAAACCCCTTTCCGACCGCTCCCAAGCCAAGCATGTCACCGATAAAATCCTGGAGCTGCTGAAACGCTACGACCCCGAGGACATTGCCGTGCTGTTCCGGGCCGGGTACCAATCCTTTCAGGTGGAGACCTCCTTGAACCGCCTCGGCATACGCTACGCCAAGTTCGGGGGCATAAAATTCACCGAGGCTGCCCATGTCAAGGATGTGCTGGCCTTGCTCAGGCTTGTGGCCAATCCTTCGGACCTGCCCGCCTGGATACGGGCGACAGCACATATGCCCGGGGTCGGCCCGAAAACCGCGGTGAAAATCTTTGACGCCCTGATTGATGGCAACCAACAGGCCATTGCCAAGCACTGCGCTAAACGGCCCGAACTGCCTCCACTGATCAAGGTCCTGGACACCCTGCGTGGAGCTTCGTCTTCCCCGGCGGCTCTGCTTGAGACAGGCATTGACTATTACCAGCCCATTCTGGAGACCTCGTATCCCGACGACCACCCCAGGCGGAGAAAAGAGCTGGACGAACTGGTGTCCATTGCCGAGACCTTTGCCGACCTGGACATGTTCCTGGCCAACGTGAGCCTTGATCCGCCTGACAGTGACTCCCGTGGTGACGCGGCAAAGGGGGCCATTACCCTGTCCACGGTGCATTCCGCCAAAGGCCTGGAATGGTCGGCTGT
>QZKZ01000061.1 GCA_004796465.1 Desulfovibrio sp. | reverse complement strand
GTAGTATACCAGATGCTATACCGTACCAATATTTAATGAAAAAAAAGGAAAATGAAATCCATATTACAATGAATGTAAACCTCCTCCATGGGTAGCTTTTTAGGTAAAGCACTCTATACTTTGTGTTGCCTTGTCTGAAGAGTCCTTCTTTTCTAATGCGCTCTGTGCTGATAATTCGGTGTACCAAAATGGAATACCACGCTGCTATCACAATGATGGATGAGTAGACTTTTACATTCATATCGTTCTCGTCATTCGTCTTCTTCTCCCTGCTCTATGAGTCTTCCATAGAAAGGAATATCGATGTTGTGTGGTATTGTTGAGATATATCCTAACACATCCCCATTCGGAAGGTAGCGGTTCAATCTTTCTCCGTCAGATGGAAAAGACTCATAGTTTGTTCCTATCTGATCCCATATGGTCAATCCTGACTCCGCTCCTCCTGATAGGGCTATCAAAGCAGCATTGGCTGGGGTTAGGGCTGGGAATAAAGAAAGCGCAACAGTAACCCCCATATCTTCAACAAGCCGTTCTAAAACATACAAAGGTACAATGGTAGTAGCACCAAGAAGCGCTCTGAAAAATTTTTCTGTCGTTGACAGTCTTTGATTGGATTTCATTTTTACGTCAAATTCCGGGCTCAAGCTATCTTGCCAAAGGGCCTGATCCTGCTCATCCAAAAGGTCAGCTTCCAAGGGGACCCTACCGCTTTCCTCGGCAGCAGCCACCTGTTCACCAAAGGCCTGGCGCACTTCATCGTCTTGGAGCATGAGCAGGCCAGGATTATCGCGAAACTGCTGGAGTTGTTCGTCCGTGAGGACCAGTGGAGGCTCCGGGGCAATAGGCTCGGCAGGAGGCGTTTCCGGCCTCTCGGGCTCCGGGCTCAAGCTATCGTTCCAGAGGGCTTGATCCAACTCGTCCAAGGGGTCGCTCGCCAAGGGAATACTCCCGCTTTCCTCTGCTGGGGCGATCTGTTCGCCAAAGGCTTGGCGCACATTTTCGTCTTGCTGCATGAGATAATTTGGATTGTCGCGGTATTCAAGAAGCTGATCGTCCGTGAGAACGGTCGGAGGCCCTTCAAGGGCACGCTGTTCTTGTTCGGCCTGCCTGGCCAGGGCGTCATTCTCCCTCTGCTGTTCGTCATGTTCAGCCATGAACTCCATGGTTTCTTGCACGGGTTCAGGCGCGTTCTCGTGAAGAAGGGGCCAAATGTTCCCTCCCTGGGGCGCAAAGGGGACTTCCGGGAAGAGTCCGCTGGGATCAATTCGGTTGATCGGATCGTCCAAGCAGTAGCCATACAGGTCATCCTCGCCGCCCAGGTGGCCGATGGGGTCCTGGGCGGTGAAGCGGCCCACGTCGGGCATGTAGTCGCGGTGGGTGAAGCTGACCAGGCCGGTCTGGCGGTCGTGCAGGCCGCCTGCGAAGCCCAGGGGCAACCGCATGTCCGGGTTGGTTTCCTGGATGATGTTGCCGAAGGAGTCGTAATCGATCTCCTTGACGATGTGGCCCTGGCTGTCCACCACGGCGCGCAGTGAACCCAGGTGGTCGTAGTAGAGGTCGTATTCGCTGTCCTGGGAGTCGCGCATGGTCTGGGGCAGGCGGGGGTGGTCGCCATAAAAGAAAAAGTAGGAGGCGGGCTTCTCAGCATCGTAGGAGTAGCCGAGGCGGCCCTGGCGGTCGTAGCCGTATTTTTCCACGCGGTTGTCCGCGTATTGCTTGTAGGTGCGGCGGCCCTTGGAGTCGTGGCCGAAGAGCAGCCAGATATTGCCGGGAAAGCGCACGCAGTTGAGGCGGCCCTTGTGGTCGTAGTCATAATGGGTGTGGTTCTGGCCAAAGGTGCGGCGCTTGAGGCGGTTGTTCTCGTCGTAGGCGAAACGGGTGAACCCGGCGCTCAGGAGCTGGTTGTCGTCGGTGTAGTGAAAGGGCCGCACAGGGAGCTTGCGCAGGGTGTTGCTTTCATTGGAACGGCGGCCCTGGGCGTCGTAGGTGTAGCGTTCGGTTTCCTCGCCGTTGCGTTGCACACGGGTGAGGCGTCCTGCTTCGTCATACTCGTATTCCGTGAGCAGTTGGCGGTCGCCGATGGTTTCGAGCTTGGCGCGGATGCGGCCGTCAGGGCCGGGCGCGACAATGCAGGCGTAGGGCTTGTTGTGCAGGGCGCGGGACAGGCTGGCGGCGGCCATGCGCAGGGGGATGGCGGGCTGGGTGGTGTTGGCGGGCATGAAGGGCTCCTGGTCCGCTGGTGAGGCGGCCTGCGGACATGTGTTGAGGTGTACGATTTGTGCGGAGAAACGTCAATGCCTGTACGCACAAACTTTATACGCGCCGCACTGTGCAATCAACATAACACAACAGTTTCTCAAAAACGCGGAGAAATTCTATCAGATATGACGGAACTGTCAATAGATTTGAGCGAAAAAAGACAAACCACCATACGCGAAAAAATATATTCCCGCAATCAGGAAAACATACACAACACACACCACCCAAATGGAGTCCAGGGCCCTGCCCTGGCGAGGGGGCGTGGGGGGCGAGGAGCCCCCCACGACGTTCATCCGTTGACGTTGCCGTATCCGCAACGGGCAAAGCCCGATAATCTCCTGCCTGTATCCGTTGACGTTGCCGTAACGGCGAAGCCCGCAAAACCTTGCCGTAGATCCTTTGACGTTCTCCGTTGACGTTATTTGTCGACGTTGCTCCCTGACTTTCCCTTGTCACATTTTTCGGGCATGGAGCGTGGTTATGGACATGAGAACAGAGCAGGATACCATGAAAGAGCAAGAGGCGAGGCGTCAGATATTCGGCTGGGCCATGTATGACTGGGCCAACTCGGCGTATGTGACCACGGTGGCGGTGGCGGTGCTGCCCGTGTACTTCGCGGATGTGGTGGTGGGGGAGTCCGCCACCTTGTTCGGGGTGGAGTTCACGGCCACTTCGCTGTGGGGCTATGCCGTGAGCTTGGCCGGGCTGTTCGTGTTTTTGCTGGCCCCGTTCTTTGGGGCGGTGGCGGATTTTTCAGCCATGAAGAAACGGTTCCTCACGGTGTGCTGCTATGTGGGCAGCGCGGCCACGGTGGGCATGTTTTTCTTGTATCCGGGCGGGGTGTGGCTGGCTTTGGCCTTGTTCTTGGCTGCGCAAATCTGTTTTGTGGGCGGCAATGTGTTTTACGACGCGTTCCTGCCGCATGTGTCGCCGCCCGGGAAAATGGACCGGGTCTCGGGCAAGGGTTTTGCGTTTGGGTATATTGGCGGCGGGCTGCACTTTGCCCTGTGCTTGGGCCTGATCGCAGGCAGCGGCAAGCTGCAGGAAATGGGGCTGCCCATTGATAAGGACCTGGCCGCTCGGTTGGCTTTGGCCACGGCTGGGCTGTGGTGGGGTGGATTCGCCCTGGTCACGCTCAAGCGGTTGAAGGAACCGCAAAATGGCGGCCAGGACAGCGGGACGAGTTTGGCCGGATATATCGGCGTGGGCTGGTCGCGGGTGTCCAAGGGCACAAGGGCGGTGCTTCGGGACAGGCGGCTGCTGATCTTTTTGATTGGGTTTTTGTTTTATAATGACGGGATTCAGACCGTGATCGCCATGGCCACGATTTATGGCCGGGACGAGTTGGGCTTTACGCCAACGGATTTGATGCTGACCCTGCTCATTATCCAGTTCGTGGCCATATTCGGGGCGTTTTTCTTCAGCCGCTTGGCCGAGAAGATCGGCACCAAACTTGCTTTGATGGCAGCCCTGGTGGTGTGGACCGGGATCGCGGTGTACGGGTATTTCATCAGCAGCGTGGGCGAGTTCTACATCCTGGGCGCTGTGGTGGGCTTGGTGCTGGGTGGTTCCCAGGCCTTGTCGCGGTCCTTGTT
>QZKZ01000403.1 GCA_004796465.1 Desulfovibrio sp. | reverse complement strand
CGTAAGTATTGATGCGGCGCGTCTGGCGCAGGACAATCAGCTCTTCCATGGCCCGGCCCACAGGATAAAAAATAAGAAGGAATCCGGCGATGTAGAGGGCCAATGAGTTCTGCAAGGCATCGTGCCCGGCCTGGTGCAACACGAGCAGGGAAGCCAAAGGTGGGATAAGGCCCAGCACCAACAGTAACAAGTTGATCTTGACCCTGATGCCGAGGTTGGAAAGGCCGTCCAGAATGCGGTGCGGGAACAGAGGGCGTTGGGATTCCTCGGCCAGGGAGTGGGGCGGGGTGGTGGACATGATGTGCTATCCTGTTGTTGTACTGCAGCGCTTGGCGCGGGCCCCCTCCTGGCCACACCCAAGCGGATTCAAGGGAGCACGCCCCGGGGTTCCCCCCTGGGGCGTGTGATGCGTCGATCATATTCCAGCAACATGGCCTCGGCTGGTGAAAGCCCGCCCGAGACCACGGCTGATCAAGGACAAACATTTTCCCTGGGCGCCAGAATCATTGCCAGGAGCCCATAGATTCCGGAAAAAGCAACCAGCACGCCATCCAAGGCGAGCATCCTGCCCTTGGCGCGGGTGCGCAAAGCCACGGCCACAAAAGCGGCCAGGGCCATTCCAATGGCGATCAAGGAGTTGACGCCGAACGTGGTTACCCTGAGCACTGCATACCCTGTGTTGGGATCGGACATGTCCACACGGAAGGGCACGATGTAGGAAAACACCTGTTCGGCCAGTGTGGGAGTTGCGCCGGCCATGACGTGCTCGTATGAGTCAATGGGGGTGTACTCACTGTCCATGGCCACGGCGCGGATCACGGTGTCGTCCGAGTACACGGCCGTGCGGTACAAGGGATTGACAATGAGTTTGAAATCCATGCGGTCCGGGTCGTAGTTATCCACGGGTAAGGGGATCAACTCGTAGTTGTCGTAGCTTATGACGAAGATCTTATCGTCATTAGTGAGCAGCAGGCCGTAAAAGTCCCTGCGGCTGTTCTCCGAGATTTTTATGTGGCGAACGCCTATGGCCGGATCAATGGGGGTGCGCACCACCCAAGGTTCTCCCTCGACCTGTTTGACATGGAACACGGCTCCAGCGTGGTCCACCAGAAAGACGCCTTCGTCAAAGGGTTTCAAGATGGTGGGCTTGCCAGCGACCAGGCGGCCCGGGAACACGAAACCTTCCTCACTCAGGGCCTGGGTATAAGCGATGGACTTTTCCCTATCCAAAACATTGAAGTCCGCGTTGATGAAGGACATGGCTTGGTCCAGGCGAAAGCGCTCCTCGGGAAACACCAATCCCGCGCGGTCCGGCACGGACTCGATCAGGGGATGCACGCCGTCGCCCGGCGAGCGGCCCGCAATCTGGCGTGGCTTGAGCTCCATGACTTGGCGCTCGTCGCGCATGACCTCCTTGTCAAAGACCTGTCCTTCCAGTTCCAGGGGCAGCAAGCCCCAGACATCCATATTTTTATAATAAATGAAAGGCAGCATGGTCTCGAAATCGCGGCGGGTGTAACGGTTGCCGTCCTGGTCCATCTGCACGTACTGGGCGTGGTGCACGTCCTCGATTTCCCCCTCCGGGGGAGTGCCCACCACGAGTTCGCGCCAGATGAATTTTTTGAGTACCGGGCTGTAAAACATGTGGGTTTTTTTATCGCGTTCGCCAAACGAAGCGTCAAAAAGCATGGGCACGTAGACGGCCAGGACCAGCACCGCGGTGAGCATGAGCGCGTATCGCGCGAGAAGCAGCATGGGTCAGACCCTCCTGTAGCGGAAACGGTACGCGGGCAGCAGCACCGAGGGAGTGTAGATCAGCAAGGCCGCGCAAAGAATGGGCAGGATCGGGCCGTAAGCGCCGGGAACGCCGCCGCGCAGAAACAAGCCGGTCATGCCGGCAGCCACCGCGAAGTTGAGCATCCTGATTTTCCAGGTGGGCTCCAGCAACACCAGGGTCGCTCCCAAGTAAGTGGACAATCCGGCAAGCATCCAAGGCGCGGCCGTGGTCAAGGCGCGGGCGACCACTTCCCCGGGAAATCTCGTGTGCGTCATGAGGCCCAGGCCCGCCAGGTCAATGATCAGGATGACGGCTACGGCGAGAAAGCCCACAAAAACGTGGCCCATAACAATGAGGTGGGGAGCTATGGGCAGGTGCAGAGAGATACGGAAGCGCTGGTTGCGCATTTCCGGAAAAAACTGCACCGCGGCAATAAACAGCCCCGTGACCGCAGGCACGTATGTTAATGAGCTGTAATACAACTGGCCCAGATGGATGACCCGGTACCAGACCACCTCGGCATGGTCCAAACGGAACAGGCCGTTCATGGTGATGTACACATAGCCGAGCATACACATATTAAAAACCAAGGCCACGATCCAAAAGGCTCGCAGTTTGACGAATTCCTTGAGCAACAAGGCTTTAAGCATTCATGATCCCCTTACGCGGGTTGTGGTCAATGTGCGGGCCTCTTGGCGAAAATATCCGAACGGCCCAAAAGAGTTCGGGATTACAGCTTCGGCAGAAATAATCATGCGGCGAGTCCCGCCCAGGACAAAAGCACAAGTGTTGTGGCTCTTTGTGGCTAATACCTTCCCGTGAACCCAATGAACGCGTCTTCAAAACTCATGGGTATTTCGCACAAGCCCCTGTTGTCCCCCCCCTGTTCCGTGAGGTGCTCGGATACTTTGCCCATGTCGGCGAAGGAGTACAGCATGGTGCCTTGGCTGGTCTCCTCAACGTTTTTAAGTAAATCGCTCTTTTGGGGAGGCTTGGAGCCGTTTTTCGGCAGCAGGTACTGGCGGAAACCCTGCAAGAAGTCTTGCAGCTCCATTTGAGAGGCTTGGCCGCCTCGCTCCAAGAAAATGACCTCATGCACGAATTTTTCCAGGTCCTGCACAATGTGCGACGTCACCAGCACGGTAATATCGCCCTGGTTCAGGTAGTCGGCCAGGTAGTCCAGGAACAAGCGGCGGTATCCCGCATCCAGGCCCATGGTGTAGTCGTCCAGGATCATGACCTCGGGTTGCTGGGCCATGATCAGGCCGAGCACTACCTGGGAGCGCTGCCCCTCGGACATGTTGGCGATCTTGTGGGATTTGGGCAGGCCCAGCCTGTCCGTGAGGCCATAGTAAAGCTCCCGTTTCCACTTGGGATAAAAGGTCGCGAAAAAGCGCTCCACACCTTCGATACTCATGAACTCATAGGCCAAGTGGCCCTCAAAAAGCAGGCCCACCTTGCACCGGGTAGCTGGAGACAGGGCGTGGGAATTGTCGCCCAGAATGCGGCACTCACCTCCCGTGGGCCGTAAAAAGCCCATGAGAATCTTGATGAGAGTGGTCTTGCCCACGCCGTTTTTGCCCAAGAGCCCAAACACTTTGCCCCTAGGCACCTTGAAGTTCAGGTCTTGATAGATGACTCTTTTTCCATAGCAGTGGTGCAAGTTGTTGACTTCAATAGCGTATTTCATAGAGTCTTCACGGAATTGATTTTCGTTTTCATTACCATCAGACTTTCCAGTGGTCAAGGAGATAATTCCAGGGCTTGTCTCGGCGCAACAAGGACTTATATGGGCAGGCATGAAGATATCGCCGAGAGGTGTGTATCTCAGGTGGAAATTTAGGGATATCGATACATTGCCAAGGGATATGGCCTGTGGTAACGACACAATAGCAAGAGATGCTGTGGGGGAGTCCGCCTGTTCTGTCAGGCCGGGACAATGACGTAACTACCTGCACCGTAAGGGCGTGACCACCCTCAAGAGCCATGCCGCAAACAAAAGATCTTTCCATGCTCAAAGACCCCCACCGCCAGTTTCTGGACTATTTGGAGTCTCACCAACTCAAATGCACGACCCAACGTTTGCTGGTGTTGGACGTGATGCTCAACTCGGACCGCCATCTCACCGTGGAGGAGGCCCATATCATTGCCAGGGAGTTTGATGACGGCATTGGCCTGACCACGGTGTACCGTACCTTGAAGCTTCTCGTGGAAGCCGGGCTGGTTCTTTCGCATCGGTACAAGAACGATGTGATCCACTACGAGCGGGCGGATACCAGCAAACACCACGACCACATCATCTGCCAGGAGTGCGGCGAGGTCTTGGAAGTGGTGGATGACGACATAGAAAAGCTGCAGGAAAAGCTCGCCAAGCGCCATGGGTACGCTTTGTACAGCCACAGGCTGTATATGTACGGAGTCTGCCCGGCATGCCTGGACAGGGAAGAGGAGTAAATCACTTCCCTTGGCCTGTCTTCTCCCAAGCTGTGAGCCTCAATTTTCACCTTTCAGGGCGCAGGGTACTCCCCCCTTTTCAGGGCCCCAGCTTCGGATTGTTGCGTGGCTCCAACGCGAATGGCCTTGGTTTGTGCCGAGACTGAAAGGACGAGGCCACAACACAGTTGCCGCGCCAATTGGTGAAGTGGCCTCCGACTCGGGAGCAGTGGGAAAAAGGAAAAGGGCCGCACTCCCTATGAAGTGCAACCCTTGATAATCATGTGGTGGGCCGTGTTGGGCTCGAACCAACGACTCTCTGCTTAAAAGG
>QZKZ01000333.1 GCA_004796465.1 Desulfovibrio sp. | reverse complement strand
CCTTTGCCACGGTCACGGGCAACGCCGCCCCCTTGCCCGCCTCGGCGATCTCGGAAGGCATGCCGGTTTCCCAGCGGGCCGCGTTCGTGGAAACGTCCAGCTCTGCTGCTCCCCTCCAAGGCCAGGAACCGCCCCCAATCCCCCAGGACGAAACACCCCAAGCCCACGGCTTTGGCGGCGGCCGTTCCCTGGCCGAGGAGCGGGGCTCCACCAAGCGCGCGGTCAACGACATCTTTCTCAGGGCCAACAACTACGCCTTTGTGCTGTGTGATTGCGGAGTGAAAATCAAGGTGCCGCCCAACTTCCCCAAACCCCGCTTCCAGTGCCCACGCTGCGGGACCCAACACCGCACGCCGTCCAGTCAATTCCGCGTCGCGTAGGCAGTCCTTGTACCCAAAAAAAAGGCCCGCTGGAAATCCAGCGGGCCACTTTTGTTGATGCAACCGAGCGAGGTTAGTTGACCTCGACCTCCATGTGCATGAGGTCCAGGGCCTCGAACGGGGTCGGGGTTTCCGTGAGTTGGCCCACGGACACGGGCTGGGGGGGATTCATGGTGATGCTCAGGGTGCCGGGGTCGAGAATGAAGGTCTTGACCGCTTCCATGAGCAAGACGCCCCGCTCGCTTCCGGCCTGCCGGGCTTCCTCAATGGCCTCGTCAATGCCCTGCAAAGCCTGATTCTTCACCTCGTCCAAGGTGAGGTCCTCTTCCCGGGCCGCCTGTTCCATGGCCCGAACCACCAAGGAATCATCCGTGTAGGACAGGCTGGCGGAAGTCACGGTGATGGACGAAGGATCAAAGAGATAGGCCATGAGGGTGGCCTCGTTCACGGTAATGCTGCCCAGGGACACTGAAAACTTCATCTCGCAAAAATCCACCGCGTCCAAGGACAACTCGTTGATGACAAAGGTTTGGGCCTCGTTGTCGATACGGTAGTCAATAACCATGTCGCCTTGGATGGTTTCGTAGCCCAGCGCTCGAATATCTTCCCATTGCTCGTTGAAATTGCTTTCGTTCACTTCCATGAGAAAGTTGTTCACTTCCATGGCGAAATATTCGGGGATATCGTTTTCCGTGTCGTAGTCGCGGACAACCACTTCTTCCACGGTGTAGCCGCCGCCAGTAGGCGCTTTAAGGTCCACGTCGGAAATAACCACATTCTGGCCGAGCAGGTCGTAGCTCACATCGCTGTAGGTAAGGTCCACGGCGCCCTGGGAGCGCATGGTGGTGACCACGGCGTCCACTTCTTCCTTGGCTTTGGAGGTGGCGTATTCCTGCAGCACAAAATAGGCGACCACGCCCAGCACCAGAAGGCCGGCCAAGATGATGAGCAGAACGGATGAGCCGCCGAATTGGTGTCTATTTTTGTGGGAAACGAGTGTTTGCATGGGGTCCTCTTGGGTTGAGGTTGATGCGCTGAACATCCCGGATGTGCCCGGATAAGGAACCGGCTCGGCTGACATACAACAACCAAAACAGGTGTCCACGGTAAGCTCTTTGAGTTGGCCTGGATGTATACTTGATGGGGCCTGGGGTCAAGCTTTCCCAAGAGTTTTCAGGGGGGGGTATTGCGTGGCCCGTGCGGGATGTTTATGATGGGGGCATGGAAAATTTACAGAGCATACTCCTCCCGGCCATTGTTTTCGGGGTTATCATCTTTCTTTGCACGCCCCTGGGGGCCAAACTCATGGGCAAGCTGCTCAAGGCCATGAACCTTGAAGCCCAGTGCTGACGCCCGACCATCGTGTCCGGTCCGGACACTTCACAAAAGCGCGAAGAGAGCGACCCTCCACCTGAAGAAAAGAACTCCTCCGGCAGTTAGTATGTATCCCTTGCCATGCAGATAAAAAGAGCCCGGCCATGGCCGGGCTCAAATTGTTGACAAAGTCACATTTGCTCAGGCTGCTGAGAAAGCGCCAGATGCAAGGAACGAAAAAGGCCAAGGCGCGCAGTGTATTATACATACATAAGCGTCTTGGCCTTTTTTCAGTGACGCGGCAGATGGTGTTTTGTCGGCAGCCTGAGAGCCCGGCCATGGCCGGGCTTCTGTCTTCTCATCTCTGATGCAGTCTCCTACACCTTCTTGATCTCCGCATACCAGGCCCCAGCCTGCTCCAGCACCTGGTTGAGCCGCTCCACGGTCTTGTGGGGGTCGGCCACGTAGCCCTCTTGCAGCAGGGCAGCGTCGTGCATCAGCTCCGCGTTGCGGGCAACGTGAGGGTCCTCGGGGTCGGCCTGGTGCACGCGCAGCAAGGTGCGGATCAAGGGATGGTCGGGGTTGAGCTCCATGGCCTTGGCTGGAGCGCCCTGCTCCTTGCCTGCCATGCGCATGAGCCGCTCCATGGACGAGGTCATGCCCTCGGGATTGGCCAGGCAACACGGGCTGTCCGTGAGCCGCTGCGACACCCGCACATCCGTGACCTTGTTGCCCAGGACTTCCTTGAACCGGGCCACCAGCGAATCCAGAGCCGCCTTGCCCTCGTCGTCCAGTTCCTTGGGCTTTTCTTTCTTGTCCTCGCCCTCCTGGACAGCTTCCACGGCATCGGGGTCCGCGTGCTCGGCAGACACCAGCTTGTGCTCCTTGTATTCTCCGAGCGCGTCCATGGCGAATTCCTCCACCGGGTCGAGCAGGTACAGGACCTCAATGGAACGTTGCCGCAGGAATTCGAGGTGCGGGGACATGGCTGCGGCCTCGCGGCTGGGCGCGGACACGAAATAGATGTCCTTTTGTCCCGGCTTCATGCGGCTGATGTAGTCGTCCAGGGACGTGAGCCCCTTGGCGTCCTCGCACCACGAGCTGTTGAAGCGCAGCAACGCGCCGATCCGCTCCCGGTTGGCGAAGTCGCCGTAGCCCAAGGTCAGCACCCTGCCGTGGGCGCGCCAGAACTCCTCGTACTTGTCCTTGTCCTGGGACGCGGTTTTTTCCAGCTCGGACAGCACCTGCTTGGTCACTGTGGACGCGATCTTGCGCAGCAGCACGTTCTCTTGCAGGGACTCGCGGGATACATTGAGAGGCAGGTCCTCGGTGTCCACCAGACCGCGCAGAAAGGCCAGGTGCTCGGGCACCAAGTCCTTGTTGGAGCGCATGATCAGCACCCGCCGCACGTACAGGTCCAACCCCCGCTCCTCGCGCATGGAGCCGAAAAAGTCCCGGCTCTGCTTGGGAATGAACAGCAGGGCCGTGAACTGCACGGGCGCGTCCACGCTCACGTGCACGGTGATCAGGGGCTCGTCCGAGTCAAAGGTCAGGAAGTTGTAGAACTCCTTGTATTGCTCGGGCTTGATGGAAAACTTGGGTTCGCGCCACAGGGCCGGGATGGTGTTCACGGTCTCCCCGTCCACGCTGATGGGAAAGGAGATGAAGCTTGAGTGCGTCTTGATCACGGATTTGAGCTGCTCAGAATCAAGGAACTCGTCCGCGTCCTCCTTGACCGTGATCTCGATGCGCGTGCCCCGCTCCGGAGCTTGGTCCGGAGAGATGGCCTGCACTTCGAAGCTGCCCGCGCCCGTGGAGCGCCACAGTACGGGCTAGGCCTCTGGTTGGGCTGAACGCGTGGTGATGGCGACCTCGTCCGCCACCATGAACACGGAATAAAAGCCCACACCAAAGCGGCCAATGATATCCGAAGCCTGGTCGCTGTTCTTGGCTTCGGCCATGCGCTCCAGGAACGCCTCGGTGCCGGAGTGGGCAATGGTCCCGATGTTCTCCTTGATCTCGTCCTCGGTCATGCCCAGGCCAGTATCAGCTATCACGAGCTTGCGAGCGTCCTTGTCAACGCTGATGTCAATCCCGAGTTCCAGGTCCGGGGCCGCCACGTCGCCGCCCTTGCTCTGCTCGAAGCGGAGTTTGTCCAGGGCGTCGGAAGCGTTGGAGATCAGCTCCCGCAGGAAAATTTCCCGGTTGGTATACAAGGAATGGGTGATGATGGAGAGCAGTTTCTCCACCTCAGCCTTGAAAGGATAACTTTGGGGCGCGTCCCCCATGGTCATGTCTCCTGTTGTGTGTTGCGCAAGAAAACACCCGGAAACCAAGGCGGTCTCCGGATGCGATTGTGCCGTCACTCATGCGCGCCGACCGGCGCGCTCCTTTAGCCGCCTCAGGTAAAGCCGCCCTTGCCCGCCGTGCACTGGGGCGGCGCTGCCGCGGCCCTGTGGGCCGGGTTCACGGCCCCGCGCATGGGGTTGGGCATGTGGATCACCGTGGTGGACATGATCCGGGCGGTATTTTCGCTTTTGCAGTGTTCGCAAGGAACCGGGCCGTCATGGTTGGCCGCGAGCAGTTCCTCAAAGGTCTTGTCGCAGTCCTGGCAATGGTATTCGTACATGGGCATGGCGTTCTCCCAAAAATGATTTTCTCCGCGAAAAATGTAATAAGGCCCTACCCGGTCTTGTCAAGCCGGGACATATTCCGGATCACCACCCAAATCAGCAGGAGCCTTCATGCACATCGTCCTCATGCACGGCAGCGCGCGCAAAAAAGGCAACAGCGCGGATATGGCCGCGGCCTTCACGGAAACCGCACTCTCTCACGGTTCCACTGTTTCCTCGTACCATCTCAACACCATGGAGTATCAGGGCTGCCAGGGCTGCTTCGGCTGCAAGACCAAATCGGACCGCTGCATCCTCAAGGACGACCTGGCCCCGGTGCTCGACGAGATCCGGGACTGCGACTGT
>QZKZ01000125.1 GCA_004796465.1 Desulfovibrio sp. | reverse complement strand
CTCCTGGGCTGCAAGTACGGCGACGACTACCAGTGCCACTTTGTCAAGGGCTCCGAGATCTGCAACCGCCGCATGGCGAACATTGCCGAGACTCTTGATCAGCTGGGCATCGAGCCCGAGCGCGTGGCCCAGTACGAAGTCGCCATTGACGAGTACGACGAGCTGCCCAAGATGATCGAGGAGTTCATGGACATGATCATGGCCAAGGGGCCCAACCCGTTCAAGGGCTATTAGGAGGATATGGACCATGGCTCAACCCATACGCATTGAACCGGACCTGCAGTTTATTCAAGAACTCCAGGCGGTCGGCGGTGAGTCGCTCAAGAAGTGTTATCAATGCGCTACTTGCAGCGTCGCCTGCCCCGTGTCTCCCACCAATAATCCCTATCCCCGCAAGGAGATGATCTGGGCCCAATGGGGCATGAAGGACCAACTCCTGTCGGATATCGACATCTGGCTGTGCCACAACTGCGGCACCTGCTCGGACCTGTGCCCGCGCGGCGCAAAGCCCGGCGACCTGCTCGCGGCCCTGCGCAACATGGCCTACAAGTCCCTGACCCCGCTCAGCTTCGTGGGCAAATGGATGAGTTCGGCCAAGTACCTGCCCATCCTGTTCCTGCTGCCCGCGATCCTGTTCCTGGCCATCTGGGCCATTCACGTCTACGGCTTCATGGAGACCCCTGAGTGGTTCCCCCTGACCGACCAAGGCGAGATCGTGTACGGCCTGGTTTTCCCCGGCGACTACACAATTGACCCATTGTTCGGCTTGGTGACCCTTTGCGTGGTCGGCCTGTTCTTCATGGGCGTGCGCAACCAGATCAAGTCGCTGAGGGCCGAGGGCTCGACCCTGGTGGTGGGCCAAGAAAAACCCTCCATCCTCAAGGCCTTTGTCCAGGCTCTGATCGAAATCATTCCGCACAAGCGCTTCACCACCTGCGGAACGGAAAAGGCTGATCGCAAGCTCGGCCACTTGGCACTGTTCGGCGGCTTCGTCATGCTGGCCGTTGTTACCGGCACCGTGGCCGTCGGCCACTGGGGCGTTGTCCTTTGGGGCATTTTCTTCGGCCACGAGGGCGCGATCTACGAGGCGCTGGAGCATTTCAACCACTGGACGCATACACCCATGCCTCCGCTGCACCTGGTCAAGCTCCTGGCGTACGCCGGCGCGGCCTCTCTTGTGGGCGGCCTTGCCCTGCTGACCTTCCGCCGCTTCCAGCAGGACGACTCCAAGACCTCGTCCAACTACTACGACTGGTATCTGCTCGGAGTCATCTGGGCCGTGGGTCTCACAGGTGTATTCAGCATGCTGTTCCGTATGGCCGGGATGAAGTACCTTGCCTACCCCACGTACTACCTGCACCTGGTCACCGTGTTCATGCTGTTCGCCTACTTGCCCTGGTCCAAGCTGGCCCACTTGGTCTACCGGACCGTGGCCATGACCTACGCCAATTACCGGGGCCGCAAGGCCATGTAATGAAGGCCGCAAGGCCGCGTAATGGAATGATTGGCCGCAAGGCCTGGAATACAGACAATTTCGAGCCCACAAGGAGGCCGACATGACTGATGAAGGTCGCAGAACCGTTAAGATGGACGCCATCCTTTCCCTGATCGCCGGACAAGGCGGGGAGGGTGTGACGGACCTGTTGAGCTTTTTGACAAAACGCGATTTGACCGCCCAGGAAGAGCCCGCGGTTGCCGCCATGTGCACGGGCTGGATCTACAGCCAAATGCCCAGCCTCATGGACAAGCCTTACCAAGAAACCCAGATCTACGACGAATGGGCCGGCGCGCAAATCAAGCGCCTGGGCGAGAACGTGTCCTTGCCTGCCCTGCCTGAAGAAGATCTGACCAAGATCACCAGCGTGCTGGACACCATCGCTGCTGACAAGGCCACCGTGGCCGAGCAGGCCGAGGCCATTGCCGGTCTGGAAGGCCAAGTGGCTGAGCTGGAGCCTTTCAAGGCCCAGGCCGAGGAGCTGGAGAAAAAGGCCGCTGACCTGGAAGAAAAGGTTGCCGGCCTGGAAGGCGAGGTCAAGGAACTCAAGGCCACTGCCGCTGAGTTCGAAGGCAAGCTGGCTGTGGACGAGAACGAAATCAACTCCACGATCCAATCCATCGTGTCCACCGCCCTGAAGAACGCCGTGGCTGCCGCTCCTGCCGGTGGCGCGGGCGGAGAGGCCGGTGAGGCCGTGGCCGAGGCTGCTGAAGCAGCCGAGGACGCCGTTCCCGACACCTTTGGTTTCGGCGCTTCTGGCGACGACTCCGACGGTTTCGGCTTCTAATCAAGCCTGAACAGAAACAGAAAACGCCCTGCCGGGACTTCCTGGCAGGGCGTTTTTTATGAGCAATAAGAAATTCGCTAGGAATCGTTTTTCAGGGAAAGCTGCTGGTTCATGTAGTGCAGTTCGTTCCAGTTGGCAGCGGTTTCATTGACATCCACCAAGGAGCGCCCCAGGGCCTCGCCCTTGGGCGAAAAAACTCCGGTGAATCCCCAGGTCTGGGTTTCGCTGAGAAACAGAGGCGTCTTTTCCTTATGGCCGCAGGCCTTGCAGGTGAACACTTGGAAATGGGACTGGTTGGGCTGGATCACGTACAGCCAGTTCAAGAGCTTCTTGCACTTGACGCAGACATAGCATTCCTTGCTGTCGTCCTCAGTGGAGTAACGCAAGACCACGGAGTCTTCCTTGGCCTCGTGTTGGCCATGGTACAGGACGTGGGTGATGCCGTCTTCCACGAGCGATTCAATGCTCTCGGTGTTCAAGGAAAATTTTTCAAGGTTGAGCTTGACCTTGTCCCGGGACCCTGTGGCTCCGTCATTGCCTGAAACCTTGGGCCGGGCAGGGGAACCGGTATGGGCCATGGCTTCCTTGAACGAGGCCACGGTGTCGTCGCCGAATTCCTGGGGTTCGACCATGGTGACGCCGTTATACGTGGTCACGGATGGCGTGATGTCCTCGGGCGTGTCCAGGCTCTCGGGCTTGGGCTCGGAGCCACGCAATTTGTTGGTAATTTTCTTCAGCACGGTTTTCTCGATATACAAAGGGATGGGCGGCAATGACTGATCCCCGATTTGAAAGCCCCCGGTAGTATGCTCATACCAAGAGGTTTGTTTCAGGAGTGTGCCGCTTGTGTGGTGGTCTTGCTACTCCCCGTTCTCCATCTGAAAGTTGACCTTGATTTTAAACAACTTTTCAGCAGGCAAATTCAGTATTTCAATTCCGGTTTTTTCTGTAATGCCTTGCAGGGTAGCGCACACCTCGTCCCAAGACGGGCCGATGAACGTGAACCAGATGTTGAATTCGTTGGCCCGCAAATAATTGTGGGTAACTCCGGGGTGGCGGTTCACCTCGGCAACAAAATCGTCAATCCTGTCTTCGGGCACCTTGGCCGCGCACAACGTTGAACGCCAACCCAGTTTCTTGGATTGGAAGTTGCCGCCCAAGCGTCGAATGATTTTGCCCTGTTTGAGTGCTCGCACCCGGGCCAGGGCCTCGGCCTCGGTGATGCCCATTTCCGCGCCGATGTCCGCGTAGGGCCGGGGGGTAATGGGGAAGCCAGTCTGGATCATGTCCAGGATTTTTCTATCTATAGTATCCATATGCTTCATTCCGTGGGAAAAGGCAAGATAAAGGCGTTAGCCCCCTAACTTGGGCGTATAGTTGCACAGGGGTTCCTCGGCCAGGTAGTGGCCCTGCATGGTCTGGGCCCGGGCGCGGCAGCCGCCGCACACCTTGTGGTATTCGCAGACCCCGCACTTGCCCTGGTAGCAGTTCTTGTCGCGGAATTCATTGAACTGCTTGGAGTGCATCCAGACCTCGGGAAAGGGCGTCTTGGTGATGTCGCCGCAATTGAGCTCCAGGTAGCCGCAGGGCTGGACAATGCCGGTATGGGAAATGAAGCAAAAGCCCGTGCCGCCCAAACAGCCCCGGGTCATGGCGTCCATGCCGAAGGTTTGCGGTGTGACCTGGACCCCTTCTTCCTTGGCCCGCTGGCGCATGATCCGGTAGTAGTGGGGCGCGCAGGTGGCCTTGAGGTGCATGTCCGTGGTTTTACGGAAGTCGTAGAACCAGTTCAGCACCTGCTCGTATTCGTCGGCCGTGATCACTTCCTTGCCCAGTTGCGCGCCTCTGCCAGTGGGCACCAGTAAAAAGATGTGCCAGGCAGCTGAGCCCAAGTCCTGGGCCAGATGGAAAATTTCCTTGAAATTGGCCAGGTTGTTGCGGGTGACCGTGGTGTTGATCTGGAACTCCACCCCCGCGTCCTTGAGGTATTGGATGCCGCGCATGGCCTTGTCGAACGCGCCTGGGCCGCCGCGAAAAATATCGTGGGCCTCGGCAGTGGGCGCGTCAATGGATATGGAGCAGCGTTGGATCCCGGACTGTTTCATTTGCGCGGCGTTTTCCGGAGTGATCAGAGTCCCGTTGGGGGCCATGACGCAGCGCAGGCCCTTGGCGTCGGCGTACTCCACCAGCTCGAAGATGTCGTGCCGAAGCAGGGGTTCCCCGCCCGTGAAGATGATGATGGGGTTGCCGGTTTCCGGAAAAGTGTCGATGAGCGCCTTGGCCGCGTCGGTGGACAGCTCGCCGGGATAGGGCTCGGGATGGGCTTCGGCGCGGCAGTGCTTGCAGGCCAGGTTGCAGGAGCGGGTCACTTCCCAGGCCACGAGACGTAACGCAGGCGTGTTGCCGCTGGGGTCGCAGGGGGCGGTTTTAAGCGGCGCGCCACCGGGATGGCCGCTGGAATGCGTGCCTTGGGGCAGGCCATCCTTGGGGTGGCCGCCGGGATGGCCGCCGGAATGGCTGCCGTGAGGGGGATGTCCAGTCATATTACTCCGCCTGGGCCCTGAGAAAGGCCTCGGTAAAATAGCTGATGATCAGGTCCGCGCCCGCGCGTTTGATGCAGGTCAGGGATTCGAGCATGGTGGCCTTGGCGTCGAGCCAGCCCATCTTGGCCGCGGCCATGATCATGGAATACTCGCCGCTGACCTGGTACGCGGCCATGGGCAGATCAAAGCGCTCGCGCATGGAACGCAGGATATCCAGGTTGGGCATGGCAGGTTTGACCATGAGCATGTCAGCGCCTTCCAGGGTATCGGCCTCGGCCTCGCGCATGGCCTCGCGGAAGTTGCCCGCGTCCATTTGGTAGGACTTCCTGTCCCCGAACTTGGGCGCTGACTCGGCAGCCTCGCGGAATGGGCCGTAAAACGCGGACGCAAACTTCACGGCATAGGACATGATCGGAATATGCTCGAATCCCACGTCGTCCAGAGTGGCGCGGATGGCTCCCACGCGGCCGTCCATCATGTCCGAGGGCGCGATGATGTCAGCGCCCGCCTCGGCGTGGGACAGGGCCGTGCGCGCCAGAAGCTCCACCGTGGTATCGTTGCGCACGGGGTCATGGGGCGAGTGCTTGTCCACCAGTCCGCAGTGGCCGTGGGACGTGAACTCGCACAAACATACGTCCGTGACCACGACCAGGTCGGGATAGTTGTCCTTGAGCATGGCCACGGCGCGCTGGACAATGCCGTTGGAGTCGTATGCCTGGGTGGCCAGTTCGTCCTTGTGTTTGGGAATGCCAAACAGGATGCACGATGTCAGCCCCTTGGCCACGGCCTCGCCCACCTTGCGCTCCAGGGCCTTCAGGCCGAGTTGGCTTTGGCCGGGCATGGAGGAGATGGGCGCGGCTTCGTCGTCGCCTATGGTCTCGGCCACGAAATAGGGCTGGATCAAATCCTGGGGCCGCACTTCGGTTTCACGGACCATACGGCGCAAGACCTTGGTGCGCCTGAGCCGCCGTCCCCGCATGATGTTATCGAGCATGGCTGTCCTCGTCTTATTCCGCTGCGATTTCTTCTTCGGTCAGGTAGCAGGCCGGGTCTTGGGCCCAGATGTCGCCGTACCAGGCCTCGGCCCGGGCGCGGAAGTTGCCGCCGCAAATGGGCAGGAAACGGCAGGTGGCGCAGCGGCCCTTGACGTGGGGCTTTTTGTCCTTGAACTTGTGCAGCAGCTCGATTTCCGGGTCCACCCAGATATCGGAAAAGGGGCGCTCCAACACGTTGCCGAATGTGTGGTTGCGCATGAACTGGTCGGCGTGCACGCTGCCGTCCCAGGATATGCAGCCGATGCCCCGGCCCGAGCTGTTGCCCTCG
The DNA here is from genome assembly GCA_004796465.1 of Desulfovibrio sp. GTDB lineage: Bacteria > Desulfobacterota > Desulfovibrionia > Desulfovibrionales > Desulfovibrionaceae > MADRE1. Next base: position 3,139 of record QZKZ01000125.1, on the reverse strand, counting down.
TTGAACTGCAGGAGTTCCATGACTTCCTCGGCCCGCTTGGGATCTTCCTTGAGCAGGCGGTAGTACACGTAGGGACCGTCGGCGTGGTTGTCCACGGTCAGGACTTCCTTGGGCTTGCCCTTGTCGAACAAGGCGCGGGTGCGGTCCATGATCAGGTCCACCACCTCGCGGGTCTCGGCGTGGTCCAGGTCTTCCTTGATCAGCTCCGAGCCCCGGCCCGAATAGACCAGGTGGTAGAAGCAGATGCGCGGCACCTCCAACTCCTCGACCAGGTCGAAGAGCACGGGCACTTCCTGCACGTTGCGGCGGTTGATGGTAAAGCGCAACCCCACCTTGAGGCCTTCGGCCTGGCAGTTCTCAATGCCCTCAAGGGCTTTCTTGAAAGCACCGGGCACGGCGCGGAATTTGTCGTGAACTTCCTCGCCGCCGTCCAGTGAGATGCCCACGTAGGACAGGCCCACTTCCTTGAGTTCCTTGGCTTTTTGCGGGGTAATCAGGGTGCCGTTGGTGGATATCACCGCGCGCATGCCTTTTGATACGGCGTGGTGGGCCAACTCAACCAAATCCTTGCGAACCAGGGGTTCGCCGCCGGAAAACAGCATCACGGGCGAACCAAAAGCGGCCAAATCGTCGATGAGTTCCTTGGCCTTGGTGGTATCGATGTCGTCCGTGCCGGTCTCTTCCAGGGCCTTGGCGTAGCAATGCACGCATTTGAGATTGCAGCGCCGGGTCATGTTCCAGACCACCACAGGCTTTTTGTCCTTGGAAAATTGCAACAAGTGCGAGGGCAGTTGGCCTGAATCACGTCCGTAACGCAAGGCGTCGGACGGCTCGACTTGGCCGCAGTAAAGCTTTGAAATGCCTATCATGAGTGCTCCTTCGTGGGTAATGGGCAACGTTGGTCCGGGACGGCGAGCGTCCGGAAACGTTGGCAAGACGGACATCCCTAGCAAATTTTTGCTTGGGAGCATAGGGCGGCTGCGGCCCCTGTCCTGTCCGGCCCCTGTAAGTGAGAAATATAAGGCGGCCCAGCGCGAAGACAAGCGGAAAAAAGGTGGCCCGGCCAAGGCCGGGCTCCATACAGAACCCCTCCCCCCCGCCCACGGCCGTCACGGATCATGCAGTTCCCGGTAATGGTGCACAGTCGAGGCTTGGCCGTGCTCTGTGTTTTCTCAGTCCTTTCCGCATGATCCGCGCCGGCCGCAAACCCAGCCCTGGCCACCAACTTTCCTTTGGCGCAAAAAGGCAAGGCAACCGCTACGAGAACATGTAAAAAGGCGCGGCCCTAAGAGCCGCGCCTGAAAAAGCGATGGGAGCAACAGGAAGAATCAGTACAAACTCTGGTCCGTGGCCTCGGCAGGGGGGTGTTCGCTGAGGAGCGACGGTTCTTGCTGCTGGTCCTCGGGGATGACCTGCCATTGGATCACGGGTTCAGCTATATCCTCGGCCAGGGCCACGGTGATGGCGTAGATGGGGTCGGCGGGCAAGCGGGTCTGGTGGGTGAACAGGATGTAGTCGCGGGTGAGGTCGTTGGCCATCATGCCGGAGTGTTCAATGGACCAGATCAGGCTGCCGGAGTGGGCGTCGTAGATTTCCATGCGCAGGGTGACCTGGGAGCGGCCCACGGTGCCTCCGGCCATGAAATAGGTTATGTCCCCGCCAATAGCCAGGTCCGCGCCCTTGGCCCGGGCCACGGCTACTGCCGCGTCCCCGCCGCGCCACGGCGTGTCCTCGGTGAACTCGAGCACGGGAAAGACCTCTTGGTCCAGCCATGACTGCCAGAAGATGCGGCCCACTTCGCGGCCGTAATGGGCGGCGTTGTCCATGGACTGGCGGATGCGGAAAGGCAGGAACACGGCGGTGAGCTCGCGCTGGGGAAAGGATGAGGGGCGGACGTAGAGTTGGGGCGAGTAGGGCCGGTTCACAAAGGAGTGCACGCGCAACCGGGTTGAACCGGACAGGTTGTGTTCCACGTCCACATGGCTGCAGGCCGTCAACAAGAGGACGGCGCTCGCGAGCAGCAGGCCGGATATAAGGGAAAGGCGAATCATGTTGGCTCCTTGGTGCTTGTCCCTGCTTGTGTAATGAGCACAGGGGCTTGCCTGTGGTCAGCGCGATCCTGGCCAAAAGGCTGACAGGAGAGCGCGGTCAGGACTCAAGTAGCAAAAAAGGTGCCTACAACGTGAGGAAGCGTTACTGCAGGGTCTGGGTGGGAGAAGGCGCGGTCTGCACGGTCTCCATGAGCTGCTCGCGGGATTGGATCAAACTTTCGCGGAGCTTCAACCGTTTTTGCGAGGACAAGCGGCGGAACTCGGGTTTGGAGGCCAGGGTGTGCAACTGCTCCATTTCCGCCTGGATGCGTTTGATCTTGGCGTAGAACTTGTGCTTGCGGGGCCATAAACGTTCGGCCAGTTCGGCCAGTTCGCGCAACTCCGTGGCCAGGGTCCGGAAAGAATCCGGATCGATCTGACGGGATATCTTGCGCTTTTCCCGATACGCGGCAAGTTTTGCCTTGAACCAAGCAATCATGACAAAAACGCTCCTTGCGGCTGTGTCCTCATGTCAAAAAATAGGCGAGTCCGATCACAAAAGCAAGGATAAAGACCAGGAATCCGGCCAAGGCGCAGAGCGTTCTGGCGTAGGAAACGCGGTGCACGTTGCGGCAGCCCATGACAATGACGGGCAGGGACCAGAAAAAAGCGATGTACGGGCCGAACACGGGAAACACAAAGACCACGGAAGGGGCGATCGCATACGACGTGACGCGCAGGGTGGCGTTGAAACCCCTGGGCGCGGCCTGGAACACGCGCAGAAACAGGTGCAGGATTCCAGTGGTGATATGCAGTTGGAGCCAAGCGATCACGGGCAACAGGAGCATGAGCAGGATCAGGCCGTACCCCAGGGCCATGGGGTCGGGCAGGGGAAAAGTGTAGTCCTCCAGGCCCATGGCTTCGAATTCCAGAGCGCTCAAAAAAGAGGCCCAGACAAAGGCGATCATGGCCCTGCAGATGTAAAAGAGCAGGTAAAAGGCCTTGGGCCGTTTGGCCGGGGCCAGCAGGGTGGTGTTGCGGAAAAAGCTGGCGGGCGAAAACATGACGGACAGGACCGTGCGGTACACACCAGGAAAAAAGCCGTGTTT
>QZKZ01000328.1 GCA_004796465.1 Desulfovibrio sp. | reverse complement strand
TTGGCCTCATCCTTGTGTATTTTGTCATTCTTCTTGCCGTGCCCTTGTTGGTGATCACCCTCCGCGAACGCCTCCAACAGTGACTTTCCTTCACTTTTTCCAGCCTTTGCCCTTCCTTGTGCACTGAGTTGCACACACTTGCTTCCAACTCCATTGCCTGTTGCAGTAAAAAAGCTGTTGTGTGAGGGTAAAAAGTCTAGACTTTTTTTATAAAAAGTGTATAAGTAACCCTGTTCCTGTAACGGACGATGGGGTCCACAAACCGAACAGGGGGCGCTCAATGCACGAAGTAACTCATCTTAAAGAACGGCACACACGAACCATGCAGCGTTTGGAAAAGCAACAAGAGCTTTCCGAGATGCGCAGGAGAAAAGAGGAAGAGGATTGGGATCAAGCCTATTTCCGCGCCAAGGCCAATTGCCTGTTGGGCGAAGCCCAGTTGCGCGAACCGCGTTCCGTGCTCGGCGGTTTGTTTTCCTTGTAAGAGTCTTTCTCCCTAAATACCGGTATTCTCCGAACAGACGCCCCCCTGCCGTGCTCAGCGGCAGGGGGGCGTCTGTTTCGTAGGATACTTGGACAGGGATCCCAGGGGAATTCGGACGGGATAAGCGCCCGAGTATCTTTACAGAACCTTTCAATCCCAGTACCATACCCTTATATTAGAATCCTGCGTAACGTTGCCATCGACAATTCCCTTTTCCCAAGGAGGACGGCCATGGGATCCGGTTCCAACGCCAACCGTTTCGACATGCTCAAAACCGTGCAGTGGAGCAGCCGCTTCAGTGACGAGGAAAACCAAGTCATCAGCTCTTTTTTGCAGGTGCGCGAGCACAAAAAAGGCGAAGCTGTGTTTCTCCAGGGCGACCCCGGGGATTTCATGTGTTTTCTCGTCAAGGGTAGCGTGGGCATTGCCAAGGATATTTCCGACACCCGGGACACCATTGTGGTGACCATTCATCCCGGCAACCATTTCGGCGAGTTGTCCTTCGCGGATGCCGAGCCCAGGTCCGCATCGGCCGTGGCCAACGAGGACGTGGTTGTTTTGACCCTGTCTATTTCCGATTTCGAGACCCTGGCCAAGGACAATCCTGAATTGGGCATGAAGATTCTCAAGCACATGCTGCAACTCGTCAGCAAGCGTTTGCGCATGACCACACGGGAATTGGTCTATCGGGTGTAGGCATGCTCAGCAGACGTTTGCGCATACCTACTCGGCACTAGGTGTACCGGGTTGACTTTCGCATGTTGCTCCCAGTCGGGGGGGCGTCCAAAGCAAGGAGGCGACATGGCCGACAATATTTCCGAACTTCTCAGAACTACGCGGTGGGGGGAGCAATTCGCCCCTTCGGACTTGGACGTGATCGCCAAGTTCATGTCCGTACGCACTTTTGACGACGGGCAATCCATCTTTGAACAGGGCGACAAGGAGGCCTTTTTGGCCTTTATTGTTGAAGGAAGCGTGGACATTGCCAAAGAAGTCACGGAGTCCTTGGAAAAGATCGTGGTCACCTTGCGCGCCAAGACCCACTTCGGCGAGTTGTCCTTTGTGGACGCCCAGCCCAGGTCAGCCTCGGCCATCGCCCGGGGCGACGTGACCATCCTGGTTTTTTCCCGCGCGGGCTTTGACTCCCTGGTCAAGGAGGACCCGGATCTGGGCATCAAAATCCAGCAGACCCTGCTCCTGTCCATCAGCCGCCGCTTGCGCATGACCACGCGAGAACTCATTTACCGGGATTAAGCCATGACGCTGCGTTGCCTTGCCTTGACAGCGGTCCTGGTGTTGTTGGCCGCGCCGGTTCTGGCCCAGCCCGGGGATTTGCCCTTTCCCCAAACCGAGGCCGGGATCGTGGCGACTCTTGCCCCGTGGACCGTGGATCAAGGCGAATACGAGCCTTTGTTCGACACTGGGGAAGATGCCGAATCCAACGAGCCCTCGGAAGAAGGCGAGGAGCACCAAGAGACCATGGCCGGGGCACTCATTGCTTTTGCTCCGGACACGGCTGACATCCTGGAGCAATCCTCCTCCCTGCTCGATGAATTCGGCAAGGCCTTTTCCGGAGAACTGGACCAGGGGCTGTTCAGCATCGTGGGCCACGTGGACAAGGGCTTGCCGCCCCAGATGGCTCTTGACTTGTCCCTGGCCCGGGCCGAGGCGGTGAAATTATACTTGGTCACAAACTATGGCCTGGATCCCAACCGTTTTCTGGTCCAGGGCTATGGGGACATGTCGCCCTTTCCCGAACCAGAGAATGGGGAACCGGAGGCGGTCGGCACCGAAACCGGCACCACCGAGGCCGAGGCTGCTGAAGCAGTCGTGGTGCACCCCAACGACCGCATCGAGTTCATCAGCCTGTTCTAGCCTGGCGGCTCTTGCTCCAGGCCTTCGTACCAATTGGGGATGGGGACGGCCTGCGGCCAGAATGTCCCCTGGCCAAGGAAATCCACGCGCATCAGAGCGCCCGAGACCCGTTCTCCCTGCCGGTCGAATAGAAAATTTCCCAAAGAGGTCATCATGCACGCCTCGGGCAATGGTTCGGGGTCACAAATCATTATCCCGGCCTGGTGGCTGTGACTGCCGATGATGAGGCCGACTCCGCGTTCCCGCAGGATTTCCGCCAAGTGTTTTTGTCTGGCGTCAGGGCCGGGCCGGTACTCCTCGCCCCAGTGGATCATGGCGAAGCGAGGTTTTCCTGGTGGTGCCGAGTCCAGGATGCAAACATCCTCGGTATTTAGGAGGCGGCGCATGGGCTCGGGCGTGTTGGTCATGTCCGTGAAGCCCGCCAACTCAAATCTGTCCAGGTCCACCACTCCGCCCTGCTCCAGCACCACGATCCCGGTCTCCTCCAAAATGCCGACCATTTCTCCATAGGCTTCCTCGCCCAGGTCACGGCTGTGGTTGTTGGCCAGGGAAACGGCCCGTACGTTCATTGCCTTGAGCAGCTTCAGGGCCGGCCCGGCCTCCATGCACAGGGTAAAAACGGCTTCGGGTACTGATCCCGGATCTTCGCAAGCTTCTGCAAGCACGCCCTCGAGGTTGAGGACCAATGGCGCGCCCCGGGTTAAGGCGCTCACATTGGCGATGAATTGCTCGCGCCATTGGGGATCGCGCACCTGTCCGGCAAGATACCTGCCTGTGAAGAAATCTCCGCCAAACCACCAGGTTTTCGTGTCTGGCCGTACCCACCCGTCCGTGCCGCCCACATCACCAGGAGCGAACTCCAGCACCAGGTAGCTGGTGGTTTGGGATTGGCCGCCTTGGCCCTGCCCATCCGCATAATACTGCGAGTTGCGGTGGGCGGTTACCGCCGGGGTGGCCTGAAACAGGTCCTGTTGCAGCCGCAACTGAACATACAGACTGGCGCGGGAATCAATGTGCTGGGGCTGGTCCATTGTCCACACCGCGCCGGGATCGCCTTGGGCCAACAGGAACAGGGTTTCTTGGTCCTTGGCCAGGGCTTGGTCTGCGTTGAGGTAATGGGAAAAGTCCGTGCTCTGGACCACCAGCACCTTTTCCCCGCCTTCCAGCCGCCGGGACAAACTGGCATGAAGCGCGGCCACCAGTTCATCCGCCGCGTCCCGCGAAAGGTTCACGTCCAGGGCCAAGGCCAGTATTTGCGCTTCCGGAAAATGTGCCGAAATGAACGGCAGGTGCGCTTGCACGCCATGCTCGTGGGAAAAGAGATTGGATGGGGAAACCGCATCAAGGGAAAGCACCTCCGTTGCCAAATTCTGGTCCACCTCGACCGGACCAAGGGCAGTGGAAAAATCACGGACCGCCACTGACACAGGAGTTTCGCCGCGATAATAGTGGTCCGGGCTGAGGACCACCACGAGGTCCACATCCCGGCCCGAGGCCCGGGCGTAGCTGTCAGCGATGAGGTCAACGGCCAGAAGGTGGTGCGGCGCGACAATGCCGGTCAGCTCCACATCTGAAGGGGGCACCGGACTCGCTTCCATGGCGGCCAAGAACATGGAGCCGTTGGCGTACAGGGGGGGAAAGGCATGGCCTTCCTCTTCGGCGTACAAAGGGGGGAAGGCATGGCCTTCCCCCTTGGCGTGTCCTGTCAGGGCCGCGCAAACAAGCACGGCTGCGATCCATGCGGGGACCAGTCGCCCGAGCATCCCCAGCAAAAACGTCATTGCACCAGAATGTCCTGGTAATAGGCGTTGGTCGGGGGCAGGGACGCGGGGTCGTCATACACGATGGCCCGCCAGTCCTCGTCCGTGAGCCTGTTGCCGCCCAAGGGGCCGGTGAACTCGAAGTGGTTGTAGACCACGCCCGTGACCAAACGCGGTGTGCCTTCGTTCTCCACGAATGCGATCATCACGTAGGGCTCGCCCGTGGCCTGGTACAGGATCTGCCCGGCCAGAGCGTCGGTGTGGATGTCAGCAATGAGCGCCACCCGGCGTTCATCTTCGTCCACAACAGAACCCGGAATGATGGGCGCGGCCATGTGGGACAGACTCATGGTGCGCAGCTCTTCATACTCGTCCTCGGTAATGGCCTCGCCCCGGAGTTCCTTTTCCGCAAGAGTGGTGTAAAAAGCGACCTGCTGCTTGAACCAGCCCAGGGTGCCCCATTCCTCCAGTTGATCTTCCAAAATGCCATGGCTGCGGAAACCGGCCTCGGCATATTCGATGAGCCGGTCCAATTCGTACCAAAAGGCCATGTTCGGTTCCACGAAGCCCATGGGCACGGGGGGCAGATTGTCCCAATCCGGGCCGCCCATCTCGGCATAGCTTTGCTTGGCGTAGAGCAAGGTGTCGTGCTTGAGCTCCGTGTACGATCCAAGAAAAGTCTGGATCTGCTTGGTCTGGAAGTTGTCCCCGCGCATATACAGGGGGTAGCCCTCGCCGTAAGGCGTGGTCAGGGTGGACAGAAGCTTGAGCCACACCGAGCCCAGGGAACCGAACCACTCGTCTTCCGTGACCCTGGCGAGCTTGTCGCCCATCTTGTCGATCTCGTTGAGGAACTGGTTCGCTCCGTCAGGGGTGGAAAAGGCGTCACTGGTGTCCTGGACAAAAATACCGGAAAACTCCCGCGCCTGTTCGTCGCCCATGGCCGCAGGCACGAACAGGGCCGAGGGGGTTGACGGCAAGGGCGCGTCCGTGGACTCGGCGCCTGCGGTCAACTGGTTCAGCACCCAGGCGTCAAAGGTAAAGCGCTGGCCAAATACACGAAAGGCCTTGGTCTCCTGCAGGAGCGCTTCTTTATCAAGAGACCCGATGTCCCCGCGTACCACCACGTCGGACAGGATGCGCGGCGGCCTGAGCTGGTCGAGGTTCCCGGCTATGGCAGCCTGCACGTCCGGGTCCAGGGCCATGCGCGGTTCGATCTGGTCGGTTCCCAGGACCTGCACGAGAAAATCACGCCACTCGGGATAGCCGATATCGTCGCTGGGTCCGGCGTAAAAAGAGGTGATGTCCATGATCTCCTTCCACACCTCGAGCAGGGGGCGGCCGTCGCTCATGGTCCCGGCCATGAGGTGGGCCATGAGCAGGGCGTCGCCCGCGCCTTCCGAACTGTTGAGGATGTAGCTGTTGCGGCCCAGGTACATCATGGCCCGGAAGTAGGCCCGCAGCGCCGAGCTCTTGGTGTAGTGGCTGCGCGGGGTGTACTGGGTGTAATCGCTCTTTATGGTCTCGTCGTACTGGCCAAAGAGCGGCGAAGGCGCGATTTGGCTTGCCGCGTAGATCAGTTCCAGTTCTGCGGCGACCCGCTCGTTCATCTCGGGCGACAACTTCATGGAGAACTCGGACATGAGGCCCCGGGCATTTTGAAGGGTGTCCATGTCGTCGGGTTGGGGCTCCTCGCCATAGCCCGCATATTGGGGCTCTTCATGCCATTGCCCGTTTTCCAGGAGGACACGGGCCACGGTGAGCTGGGCCGCGATCTCGTGGTAGCGGTCATAGAGCGGACGGTCCTGGGCTGTGGCCTCCATGTAGGCGAATGCCTTGGCCTGGGCCTCGGCCAGGAACAGCCGCAGCATGTGCCCCAACTCGTACTCTTCCAAGTATTCCAGAGTGTTCTCGAAAAAACGGTGAAAGGCGTGCAGCAAGGGGTCCGGAGTAATCAACCTGGCGTTGTGCGGCGCACGCGTGGACGGGTCCATTTCGTCGCCGCCCACGGCGTCGAGAAAAGCCAGCATGTTGTCGAAGTTATAATAGTTGTATCCGGCCAATTCCTTCAAGCTGGTATCCCGGACGTCGAGCAGAAGGAAGCGGTTTTCCGCGAGATAGGTTTCCTGGGCCGGACTCAGGGTGACGCCCAAGAACTGCATGACCTGATCGTAATTATAGGCTGTGTTCACCAGGGATCCCGGCTCGTTGATTCCTGCCGGGGGAATCGCAGGGGCGGGTGGCGGAGCCGGAGCGAACCTGGCCGGAGTCATCTCGGGCAGGGCCGTGGACGCCAGCCTGCCGCCCGCGGCATTGAGTTCCCTCTCTTGGGCTTGGGCCACGACAGCAGCGCCCAAGAGCACCAGCACAACAAGCATCACGATAAGGCGTGAGTTCATGTCAGCTTTCCTCATGTATATGAAATGGTTGCCATTAAGGCCACACCGGTTGAAACACGGCCCTTGGTAGCACATCGCCCCCCTTATGTCGAAGGGGACGGCAAAGCCCGCGGTGGGTCACCCCTTGAGTTTTTTTAATTCCTGAATCAAGGCTTCGGCCTTTCTTTTCCCAAGCCCGGGGATGGCGATGAGCTCTTCGATCGGGGCCTCGGCCATGGCCGCCACCGAAGGAAAGGCGTCCCACAGAAGCCGCGCTGTCTTGGGACCCACACCGGGCAAGCTGAGCAGTTCGCCCTTGAGCGCGGCCTTGTTCCTGGCCCGGCGATGGCGGCCAATAACAAAATTATGCACCGTGTCCCGCACCCGCTGCAAGAACAGCAGCTCTTCGGAGCCGGGCTTGAGATCCAGGGGGTTCTTGCGGCCCGGCACGAACACCTGGTCGCGCAGGCCATGGC
>QZKZ01000003.1 GCA_004796465.1 Desulfovibrio sp. | reverse complement strand
GCGCGTCCACCTCCAGGGCCAGGACCTTGACCCCACCGATCTCCTCCACATTGTCCATGATGCCGCCGCCTTTGGCAGAGGCCGCTTTGGCAGCCAACTCGTCAATGACCCGGTTCTGGGCCTTGATCTCGGACTGCAACCCCTTGACCCTCTGCGCCAGGTCACCGGGGCGGCCCTTGACCACATGGGCTACTTCCTCGATCTCTCGGCGATAGGCATTGATCATGTCGAGGGCGTTGAGGCCTGTGGAGGCTTCAATGCGCCTGACACCAGCGGCCACGCCGCTTTCGGACTGGATCATGAACGGGCCGATTTGGCCGGTGGCGCGCAGGTGCGTACCGCCGCACAGCTCCACGGACACGCCGGGCACGGACACCACGCGTACGTCAGCCGTATATTTCTCGCCGAACAGGGCGATGGCCCCTTTCTCAATGGCCTTGTCGTAAGCCATCTCCTCGATTTCAAGAGGAATGTCCTGGAGCACGGCCTCGTTGACATGGGCTTCCACGGCCGCGATCTCTTCTTGCGTCATGGCCGCGATGTGGGTGAAGTCAAAGCGCAGACGGTCCGGTCCCACCAGGGAGCCCGCCTGCTTCACATGGTCGCCCAATACCTTGCGCAGGGCCGTGTGCAGGAGGTGGGTGGCCGTGTGGTTGCGCATGGTGGCCATGCGTTCGGCCTCGGTAACGGCTTGCTCGGCCTGCTGCTGGGCCATGATCTCGCCTTGCTCCACCGTGATCTCGGCCACGGTGAGCTCAGGCGCTGGCTTCAAGGTGTCGGTCACCTTGGCCGAGCCGGTTTCCGTGGTGATCACGGCGGTGTCGCCGACCTGGCCGCCGGATTCGCCGTAGAACGGGGTCGGGGTCAAAGCAGCGTAGCCTGACTCGGAAGTGCCCAGCCGCTCGACCTGTTCGCCCGCGCTGTCGAGCAGGGCCACGATCTCGCCTTGGCCTTGCATGGCGTTGTAGCCCACGAACTCCGTGGCCACGCCTTGTTCCAGCAGCGCCTTGAAGCGGTCGCCCAGACCGGCCTCGCCGCTGCCTTTCCAGGCGGCCTTGGCCCGTTCGCGCTGCTCGGCCATGAGTTGCTCGAATCCGGGCTCGTCCACGCCGATCCCCTGCTTCTCAGCCACGTCGTTGATGATGTCGATGGGAAAGCCATAGGTATCATAGAGCTTGAACGCGAACTCGCCGGAGATGCTGGCCTGGTTCTTGGCCTTGAGCGCGTCCATCTCCTCTTCGAGCATGGCCAGGCCCTTATCCAGGGTTTGGCCGAAGCGGTCTTCTTCTTCCTTGACCACCCGAGCCATGAAATCCTGGTTGTCCCTGAGTTCGGGAAAGGCCTCGCCCATGCGTTCGACCACGGCGTTGGCGGTCTTGAACAGAAAGGGCTCGTTCATGCCCAGGAGGTGGCCGAAACGGTAGGCACGGCGGATGAGCCGCCGCAGCACGTAGCCCCGGCCCTCGTTGGAAGGCAGGATGCCGTCCGCGATCATGAAGGCCATGGAGCGGCTGTGGTCGGCAATGACCCGCAGAGCGGTGTTGGTGTCTTCGTCGCTGCCGTAGCTGACCTTCGCCAGTTCCGCGGCTGAGCTGATGATTTCCTGGAACAGGTTGATGTCGAAATTGGAATTCACGCCCTGACAAATGGCGGCCACGCGCTCAAGGCCCATGCCCGTGTCAATGGAGGGCTTGGGCAGGGGCTCGCGCCGGCCCGGTTCGATCTGGTCGTACTGCATGAACACCAGGTTCCAGATCTCCAGGAAGCGGTCGCAGTCGCATACGCCGATGCCGCAGTCCGGGCCGCAGCTCATGTGTTCGCCCTGGTCGACCAGAATTTCCGAGCAAGGGCCGCAGGGGCCGGTGTCGCCCATGGACCAGAAATTGTCCTTTTCGCCCAAGCGCAGCACCCGTTCCGCCGGAATGTCCGTGAGCTTGACCCACAGCTCCGCGGCCTCGTCGTCGTCGGTGAATACGGTGGCGTACATGCGCTCCTTGGGCAAGCCCAAGTCGTCCGTGAGAAACTCCCAGGCAAACTTGATGGCGTCTTCCTTGAAGTAATCGCCAAAGGAAAAGTTGCCCAGCATCTCGAAGAAGGTGTGGTGGCGCGCGGTGCGGCCCACGTTCTCCAGGTCGTTGTGCTTGCCGCCCACGCGCAAGCACTTCTGGGACGTAGTGGCGCGTTTGTAGCCGGGGTGCTCCTGGCCCAGGAACACCTTCTTGAACTGGACCATGCCCGCGTTGGTGAACAGCAGGCTGGGGTCGTCCTTGGGGATCAGGGAAGACGAGGACACGACCTCGTGCCCCTGTTTATGGAAGTAGGCGAGAAACCGCTTCCGTATTTCTTCGGCGGTGATCATGATGCTCCTTGCTGCTCGTGGGTATTGGGGCGGGCTATTCAGCCTTGTCGCCGTTGCCGCCGCCCTTTGGCTTGGCCCGTTCCAGGCCGAAGTGTTCGTAAAGTTTGTCCTCAATGGCCTTGGCCAGCTCTTCGTTTTCCAGGAGCAGGGCGCGCACGTTTTCCTTGCCCTGGCCCAGCCGCTCCGAGCCGAACGCGTACCACGCGCCGCTTTTGTCCACGATGCCCGCGTCCACGCCCAGGTCGAGCAACTCGCCCTGGCGGGAGATGCCCGTGCCGTAGAGGATGTCCACTTGGGCCTCGCGAAAGGGCGGGGCCACCTTGTTCTTGACCACCTTG
>QZKZ01000357.1 GCA_004796465.1 Desulfovibrio sp. | reverse complement strand
GATCAGGCTCTCGCGCTCCAAGCGGGAGGGTTCGGTGAGCAGGGTCTCAAAGAGCTGCATCAGGGCCTCGAAATGGAGCGACTCCTGGATCAGGGACGGAAGAATCACCGGATCTCCGAAATCCGTGGGCAGGGACCGAGCCAACCCCGCCCACCACTCCTGGTCAATGGAGAACATGACGTAGACCATGTGCTCGCCGGGCTGCATGTTGCAGGAGTGGACCTCGCCCGGGCCGATGACCACGATGTCCCCGGCTTTGGCCGCGCGGGTCGTGCCCAGATGCATGTACCGGGTCTCACCGCCCGCGACCAGGGCCACGGACACGGCCTCGTGGGTATGGGGGATGAACGCGCTTTCCTGGTAGGCGGAGCGGCGAATCTCCAGGTACCCGTGGTCCGGGTCCCGCCAAAAATCCAAGTTCACTGGAGTGAAGGTTTTCTTGTCCATGGGTGGCTCTTGCCTTTTCTGTAGCCCATTGATTGGCTTCTTACCAGCCAAGGCCCTGGACTCTCCCGGCCCTGCCTTTGACCCTTTACCCAAAGAGTAATTCCCGCTACTGCTCCCTTCCCGGCTTTGAAATTGATACCGAAACCTTGCCTACGAGCGCCATCATGACCCAGCCCATCCACATGCCCTCAGATCAGGACCTGAAACATCTCCTGGAACTCAACCAACAGGCCCTGCCCCACGTCAATGACGTCTCCCTTGAGGAGATGGCCTGGTTTACCCGAAACTGCGCATACTTCCGCGCCTTGAGCGACGATTCCGGCCCCCTGGGCTTTCTTGGGGCCATGGACCCGGCGTGCGACTACTCCAGCCTCAACTTCCGCTGGTTTAAGGAGCGCTACCCATCCTTCATCTACATTGACCGTATAGTTGTCTCGGACCGGGCCAGGCGCATGGGTGTGGCGACGCGTCTGTACTCAGATCTGGCGGATTTCGCGCTGGGCATGGCTCCCCTGCTGGCTTGCGAGGTGAATCTGCGCCCGGCCAACCCCGTGTCCCTGCGCTTTCATGAATCCCTGGGGTTTCGGGAAGTTGGCCAACAGGATACCGAAGGCGGCAAAAAGACCGTGTGCCTGATGGTCAAAGAGCTGGGAAACGGCAGCTCGCCCACCCTTGACCAAACATAAACTGAACTCGCGTTTTTGCTGCGACGCCTTTCTTTCCTTGGCCAGGCAGGGTAGAGTCGATCCATATCTCCTGGGAGTTTCCTATGGATCAACAGCGCTTCATCGCCCCTGGCGCGCCATGTTTCCCCTTGTTGCGCGAGAAAAACCGCAACGCGGTTGACCTTGACCGGTCCGACCATGCCGAGCAAGAACCTGACCATGGTGAAAAGGGCGTTTTCCTGGCCTGCCACCTCTGCCTGAACCCCATCACACGGCAAGGCAACCGCATTGCTGTCAATGGCCAACACCAGCACAACTTCTTCAATCCCCACGGCCTGGTCTTTGAAATCGGCTGCTTCAGCGCGGCCCCAGGCTGCGTCATCCAAGGCGCTCCTTCCTTTGAGTTCACCTGGTTTCCAGGCCATGCCTGGCAGGTGGCCCTGTGTTCTCGCTGCCTCAACCATTTAGGCTGGCAATTCACCGGACCAGGGGGCTCCCAGTTTTTTGGTTTGATCGTTGGCGAACTCGTTGAGTTGGATGGGGATGAATCCCAGTAAATGACCGGACTCAGCCACTTGCCTCTTTTATCCTGATCTGGCAGGCATCTCTCATGAGGACCAAGGAAACTACCCGCTATCTGAGCTTGCCGTATTTGGCAGGCGTGGACCTGATGCGGGCCACCTTTTTCACCCACAGCTTTTCCCGCCACTTTCATGAGGACTACGCCCTGGGCTGCATTGAGCACGGGGCCATGCGCTTTCGCTATCGCGGCTCGGGCCTGGTGGCTCCGGCCGGGCACGTGAACCTCGTGGTGCCTGGCGAGGCCCACGACGGCCATGCTGCTGACGCAACGGGCTGGACCTACTCCATGTTCTATTTGCAGCCCGAAACCGTGCTGGCTGCCGCCCAGTCCCTCGACCCCAAGGCCAAGCTCCCCCACTTCCGGCAAGGGGTGATCAATGACCCGGACCTGGCCGCCCGGGTCAAGGCCGCCCATTCCCTGCTCATGGACAGGGACGCGCCACGCCTGGCCAAGGAGACCCGGCTCTTGTCCCTGCTGCGCTTTTGGATTCGCCGCTATGCCGAGGACCCTGGTCCGGCGCCCAAGCCTCCAGCCCAAGAACCTGATATGGTTGCCAAGGCCAAGGAATACCTGGCCGCACACATGCAGGATGACATCAGCTTGGACGATCTGGCTTCGGTCTCCTCCACCAGCCCTTTTCACCTGGCCCGGGCCTTTACCGCGCAAACCGGGATTCCGCCCCACGCCTTTCTGGTCCAGCTTCGCTTGGGCCGCGCCAAGGACCTGCTCGGAACTCCCATGCGCTTGGCCGATATTGCCGCAGAAACCGGCTTCAGCGACCAAAGCCATCTCACACGCCGCTTTAAACGCCAATTCGGCGTCACGCCCGGCGTGATGCGCAAGAACATTCAAAACTTCTCCATGTAGTCCAGCTAGGGTTTCTCCACTTTATTCCTGGAGGACCCCATGCCGTATCTCAACTTGACCCTGGCCATGATCATTGTGGGCAGCTCCGTGGTTGCCGGAAAGATCATGGTTGCCGACATTCCTGTGTTCCTGGCCTCTGCCCTGCGTTTTATCCTGGCCCTGATTCTGCTCATTCCCCTGGTGCATTTCCGGGAAGAAGGACTTCCTCGGCTGTCGCGGCGAAGCTGGATCATGCTCGCCTTGCAGGCCCTGAACGGATCGTTCCTGTTCACGGTGTGTTTGCTCTACGGCCTGACCCTGACCAGCCCGGCCTCGGCCGGCATCATCACCTCCACCACGCCCGCGTGCATGGGCATCATTGCCTGGCTGTTTCTCAAAGACCGGCTGCAACTGACAACAGCCCTGGGAATCCTGCTCAGCGTAGCCGGGATCATGTGCATCAACTTGCTTGGCGTGGAAAACGGGACCACTGGTTCCTCGCCCATATGGGGCAATGTTCTGGTGCTCCTGGCTGTGGTCTTTGAGTCCATGTTCCTTCTTCTGCGCAAGACAGTGCCCGAACCCCTGTCGCCCTTGGCTGCGTCCACCATCATCTCCCTCTTCGGACTCGTGTACTTCTTGCCGCTCGGCATCTACGAGGCCGTTCACTTCGATTTCTTGGCGGCCTCAACCACTACCTGGCTGACCGTGGCCTATTACGGCGTTTTCGTGACCGTGCTGGCGTATCTGTTCTGGTTCGCGGGCATTGTCAAAGTAAGGGCCTCGGTGGCAGGGGTGTTTACCGGGGTGATGCCGGTGAGCGCCTTGGCCCTTTCCGCGCTTATCCTGGACGAGCCCTTGGGCTTGGCCCATATTTTGGGCTGCATCGCAGTGATCTGCGGCATTCTCCTCATTTCCTGGTCCGGCAACCGAAGCAAGCAGCGTAAGCGTCACCAGCCCATGGTGAAAATTCAAGAACCAGAGCACGATCCCGCTTAGGCTAAACAAGGCCTTTGAAGAGGGAACAAGGAGAGATCGTTCTTTGTTTGGCGACGACTGACTGTTCTGCCCTTGCCGATGACCCCTTGGCTACTCAAGGAAAGTCCTTCATCGGTGCAAACCGACTTGTTGAAACCCGTGTTGCCTCAAGCCCGCTCCTTGACAGCCCTCCACCCCCCATACAAGGTGGAAAACTCTGTTAACGACACGAGCCACCCATGACGGAAAACATTACAGCACCGAATACTTCTAAAGCCCGGTTCCACTACGCCTGGTTCATTGTGGGCAGCGGTGTGCTCGTCATGTTTTCTTGCCTGGGTTTGGCCCGGTTTTCCTTTGGCATGTTGCTTCCCGCCATGTCCGAGGCTCTGGACCTGACCTACGGACAACGGGGCTACATCGGTACCGGCTACTTTATCGGCTATCTCCTGATGGTCGCCTTGGCTCCTGCTTTGGCCAAGCGTATGGGTTTTCGCGCCTCCATCGTGCTCGGGCTGGGACTCATCGCTGGAACCATGGCCCTGCTCGGACTAGCCGGAACCTATCCCTTGGCCTTGGTGTGCTACACCTTCACCGGCGTGGGCTCGGGCGCGGCGAACATTTCCATGATGGCGCTTGTTTCGCGCTGGTTCGCTCCCTCCTTGCGCGGCACGGCCACGGGCCTGGTCATTGCCGGCAATGGCCTGGGCATCATCTTTTCCGGCTTT
>QZKZ01000112.1 GCA_004796465.1 Desulfovibrio sp. | reverse complement strand
GTATGGGAGTGGACAGGGAGTCAATATATTTGGCCAAATATGGATATGCCAATATATGCAAATTTCTCTGAAGACATTCAATACGCAGCCAGAGGAGGTGGGTATTTATTTAGTGACAGCTCCTCGAATTGCCTATCTCGCACGGGGAGTGGTAGGGAATACACCGACCTGGGGTTAAGGCTTGTAGTAGACAACTAGAATGAAAGAACTTGTCAGTAGTAATTAAATCCGGGGACACAGTACTATTTTTTCTTAGGCCGCACAGGCTTCCCCAACGCAATCCCTCACCCCAACCCATAAGAGAGACCCATGAAAACCATCCCCTTCATCTGCCTTGCTGCCCTGTTTGTGTTGGCCACGGCGTTTCCCCTGGCTGCCCAGGAAGTGGGCGACGTATAATTAAATTAAGGGACACAATTCCATTTTTCTTCAGCACACCAGAAAATCTTCACCTCCCCCACCCCTCCCAAATACAAACAACCCAAGGAGCCCCCCATGCATACCCTCACCTGGCACGGGCACGCCAATTTCCAGCTCGCCACGCGCGGCGCGAACATCATTATTGACCCGTTTTTCGCGGGCAATCCATCGAGCATCACGGACCCGGGAAACATTGAAACGCCGGACCTGGTGCTGGTGACCCACGACCACCGCGACCACGTGGGCGACGCCGTGGACATTTGCCGCAGAAAAGGCGCGCACCTGGCCGCGGTGGTGGACACAGCCACCCAACTCATTGACCAGGGCGTGCCCCAGGCCCAAGTGCTCAACTCTATCGGGTTCAACATCGGCGGCAGCCTGGAATTCAAGGGCGTGACCATCACCATGACCCAGGCCTTCCACTCCTCGCGCTCCGGAGTGGCGGTGGGCTACATCCTGACCCTTTCCGACGGGTTCACCCTGTACCATGCCGGAGACACAGGGATATTTTCATCCATGGAGCTGTGGGGAAGGCTCTACGACATTGACCTGGCGATCTTGCCCATAGGCGGCGTGTTCACCATGGACCCGCGCCAGGCAGCCCTGGCGTGCAAGCTGCTGGCCTGCCGGGCCGTGGTGCCCATGCATTGGGGCAGCTTTCCTGTGCTGGAGAAAAACACGGAGTCCTTTTGCCGCCATGTCAGCGAACTGGGCCTGGACACCGAAGTGGTGGAGATGGCCGTGGGCAAGCCCGTGACCTTTCAGAAACGCGCGGACACCTGCGGCTGCGACTAAAGCAAACGCAAATCCCAGTTGAAAGTGGAGGTGCGCTCTTCCTCGTGTTTGCCATGTCCAGGGAGCAGGGACTTGGGCCGGGGTTCGCGCACGTCGATGAACAGGGCGTAGCCTGCCTCGCGCAGGGTCTTGCGGTGTTCGGTCAGGTCAATGGCCCAGTTCGGGTAAATCCAGGTGTTGCCCCCGTAGCGGCGGTGCCAGAACACTTCGCGTTGGGGACTCAACAAGGGCTGCAAACTCTTCATGCCATGCGGCTCGACCCGGGCCAACCCCACGGGCCACCAGCCCTGAGTGACCAGGCCCAGGGGCATGGGGCTCTGCTTGGGCAGGGCCAGGACGGCTTCCTTGTCCAGCTCCGGGCTGATCACAGCGGCCTGGAAACCCAATTCAGCCAGCCCAGCCAGGGCCAAGGGATTGGCAATGTTGCAAAAGGGCCCGGCCACGGCAAAGACATCTCTGACTTCCCGCAATAACTCGATTTGCCAGGGCGCGTTGCACACGAACATGCAGCCGCCTTGCCTGGCCATGCGGGTGACCAGCCCCCGGAACGAGGACTCCTCGTCCGGCCAGATCACGGGCGGCAGCCACCACATGATGCGACCCGCCAGGGTGCGCGAGGTGGACTCCAGGGTGCTCTTGGTCAGCCACAGGGAAAGGCCGGGGGTGCGGCTGCCCTTGCCCTTGGGCAGATGGCGCATGAGCGTGGCGTGGCGCGGCAGGGGCGAGTCCTTGTCCGGCTGATAGGCGACGCTGGGAAGCTGGGGAACGAAATTTGAGCTCTTGGGCGACGAGCTGGCCTGGGCCTCGAATTCCTTTTCCAGTCCCCTGAGCAGCTTTTGCAGCTCTGGCTCGCGGCGGTCCATGAGGAACACAGGCGTGCCTGGCTTGGGCGCGGGGCCGCGATGTTTCTTGCTCTTCAAGTCGAGGCGGCCTGCCTTGGGCACGTTGCGCGTGACCTTGAACACGGAATGGCCCTGTTGGTCCTCGAATCCAATGCGCAGCAGATCGCGGGACAACAAGGGGAATCGTGGTTTAATGAGAGGCTCGCCCGCAGGGGTGTGCTGGACCTTGCCCACGAAGCGGCCCGATCCCGTTTCCTTGCCCTCGGCCGCGCCAATGGGCGAACGGGGCCGCTGGGGCAAGAAACCATAGTGGGTGGACGGGCGGCCCAGGGCGCGTTCCAGCAAGGACTCCGCTTCCTTGCGCGCCGAGGTGTCCTTGAAATGGTCGCGCAGCATCTTGTAGGCCGTGACCGTGTAGAACACGTAATGCGGGCCCTTTTTCCGGCCCTCGATCTTCCAGGTCCGGATTGTGTCCATGCTCAGCAGGGGCTTGACCAGCACGTCCAGGCTCAGGTCCATGCAGGAAAAACCGCGCTCCTTGCGGCTCTTCTGGCTGTACACGCGGCGGCAGGGCTGCACGCAGCGCCCGCGCAAACCGCTCTTGCCGCCCAAATAGCTGGACCAGTAACAGCGCCCGGACACGCAGTAGCAGAGCGCGCCATGGATGAAGATTTCCAGGTCCAAGCCAGGGGGGCAAGCCTCGCACATGGTGCGCATTTCATCGATGCTCAGTTCCCTGGGCAGGACCACGCGGCTCGCACCCAGCTTGTGGGCCGCCAGCAGCCCGGCCGGGTGGCTCAGGGCGGCCAGGGTGGAGAGATGCAGTTCGCCCTGAAAGCCTGCTTGCCGCGCCAGATCAAGCGCGCCCAAGTCCTGGACGATGAGCGCGTCCGGGGCTACAGTGCGGCTCATGCGGTGAAGAAGACGGCCCGCGCTTTCAAGGTCGCCTGGCTTGAGCAGGGTGTTCAGGGCCAGGTAGACCCGGGTCCCCTTGTCATGGGCCAGAGACACGGCCCGGGACAGGTCGGTCAGGGAAAAGTTCCCGGCCTGCATTCGCGCGGAAAAATGTTTGAGCCCGAGGTACACGGCGTCCGCGCCCGCGGCCAGCGCCGCGAGGAAACTGGAGAGATCCCCTGCCGGAGCCAGGATCTCGGGCGTGAAGCCGCCTTGGCTCGGGCTGGGTTCAGAAACTGATGACAAGGAATTCGTGGACATGGGCACACCAGCGGTAAAGGAGCTCCTGGTAAGGGACAACGTCCCCCTTGGTCAACAGGGGATTGACGCTCCCTGTCGAGTGTTGCGGCTGGAAACGCCGGGCTGGGCGTCGTGGCGGCCCGGCCAGTTCGTCATGCTCAGGCCCGGGGCCTGGGACAACGAGCTGATTTGGGGCCGTCCCTTTTCCATCTGCCATGCAGACGCCGAGACACTCACCATCTTTTACCAGGTCGTGGGCAGGGGCACCAGGAAAATGGCGGACCTCAAGCCCGGCGACAGTGTTGTCACCTGGGGTCCCCTGGGCAACGGGTTTTCCTTGGGCCAGGGCGCGGCGCTCATGCTGGCCGGCGGCGTGGGCTTGGCCCCGTTCATCGGCGCAAGCCTGGCCCATGCCCATCCCGAGCGGCTGCGTTTGGTGTTCGGCCACCGCCTGGACCTGGGCAACTATCCCTGGGACATGCTGCCCCCGGCCATGAGCGCGGAAAATCATCACGAAGAAAAGCCCGGTGACCTCGACGCTTTTCTCGCACGCTTGGAACAGCTCATCCGCGAGCACGCGGACCAAGGCCCGGTGCTGGCCTGCGGACCAACGCCCTTTTTGCGCGCGGTCCAGCGCATGGCCCTGGACTGCGGCGCCCAAGCCCAGCTCAGCCTGGAAAACCGCATGGCCTGCGGCGTGGGCGCGTGCTTGGGCTGCGTGTCCGAGGACCCTGACGGCAACCGCATCCAGATCTGCACCCGGGGGCCGGTGTTCCCGGCCACGGATATTACCCTATAATCCCCGCGCCTTTTCCTGTAAGGATAGAGAATGCCCGACTTGACCGTTACCCTGCCCGGCTTGAACCTGAAAAATCCTATTATCCCGGCCTCCGGCACCTTTGGCTACGGGCTGGAGTTCACGCCCTACGGCGACTTGCGCGAGCTGGGGGCCATCGTGGTCAAGGGGCTGTCCCTGAAGCCGCGCCAGGGCAACCCCATGCAGCGCATTGCCGAGACTCCCTGCGGCATGCTCAACGCCATCGGCATCCAGAACATCGGGGTCGAGGCCTT
>QZKZ01000029.1 GCA_004796465.1 Desulfovibrio sp. | reverse complement strand
GCGATCCAGGTGAATTCGCGGTCCGCCCTTTCCCAGGTATCCACATCCCGGCTCCGGCCCGTGAGGCTGACCACGTGCAGGGGCCACAATCCCCGCAGCAAGGTGAACAGTTCCTCGGCAGCCGCGTCCCTCTTGGCCAGGATGGCTTCATGTTCTTGACGCACGGCCTCGGCCTCGGCCTCGACTTCGGCCAGGGCCTGCTCTTGTTCGGCTACACGGGCTTCCAGGTCTGTAATATCCTCCAGGGTCTCGGCCAAGTCCCCGTGCAAGGCCTCTTCTTCCGAAGTCAGTCCGGACAAGGCTTCCATGGCCTGGCGCGCCCGGGCCTGTTCATCGGCAATGGCGGCTTCCACGGCTTGGGCGTCTTGCTCGGCTTGATCGTCCTGGGCAATGGCTTGAATAGCGCCAAACCCGGCCAAGACCAGGCATAGCGCAACAATCGCGCCCACGCGGCCCAGCAGGGTTAAAGAAAATCCCGGAGCGGACAGGAATCGCACTGTTGCTGCCTCTTCTTGCACCATGCGTGGCCCGTGCGCACGAGCAGAGCATGGTATTCATTATATACCTGGGGGTCCGGGTCCAGGATGTCCATGAACAGTTCCCGCATCTCGTGATATTCCACGTCTTCTGTCACCAGGTTGTGGCGGTTCAAAATCCGTTTGGTATAGGCGTCCACCACAAAGCTGGGCATGTCAAGGGCGTAGAGCAAAATGGAGTCCGCGGTTTCCGGCCCTACCCCGCGCACCGAGAGCAGTCCCTCGCGCAACTCTTCCATTTCCTGCTCTTTCAGCCGAGAGAAGTCAAACTGGCATTCCCTGTCCAAGAAGGCAAGCAGGTTGCGCAATCGACCCGCTTTCAGGCGATAATACCCAGCCGGACGGATCAGTTCGGCCAAATCTTCAGGAGCCAAGGCCATAAGTTTTGCACCGTCCAACATTCCGGCTTCACGCAGGTTGTCAATGGCCCGGCTCACGTTCCGCCAATTGGTGTTTTGCGTGAGCACCGCACCCACGGCCACCTCAAGGGGAGACTCAGCCGGCCACCAGCCGCTGGGCCCCAATTCCCTGAGCATGGCCTCGTACATGGCCGGAATCAGTGTTTGCCGGTCCACCCCTGTCCTTATTCTTTCGAAATGCTGCTGTTTACCGTCTGTCGTCCCAAACCAGCGCGGCCCACTCCCCGCCCTCGATGGCGCGTGGTTTGCCCAAGCCCAGGCGGGTGTAGGCCTGGGTCACTGCCTCGGCCTGGATGCGCAACAACCCGGACAGGATCAGGCAACCGCCCTGCTTGACACGCGCCACGAGCCCCGAGGCCAGTTCAATGAGCGGCTCGGCCAGGATATTGGCCATGACCAGGTCAAAGCGTTCGTCCCCGGCCATGGCGTCCAGGGCGTCCAAACTGCCCAGGCCAACGCTGAAGCTCTCGGCGACCCCATTGAGCTGCATATTCTCGTGGGAGTTTTCCACGGCCAAGGGATCAATGTCCAGTCCCACGCCAGTGAGGCCAAGTTTGGCGCAGCCAATGGCCAGGATACCCGAGCCCGTTCCCAGGTCGAAAAAACGCATGCCCTGGTCGATACGGCCGTTGCGAAAGAGTTCGGACACGGCCTGGAGGCAAAAGGCCGTGGTGTCGTGGTGGCCCGTGCCGAACGCGGTCTTGGGTTCAATCACGATGGGGATGCGCTGGGCGTGGCGATCCAGGATTTCCTCTTCCATCCAGGGTGCGATTACGATGAAGTCCTCGCCAGCGGGAACTGCAGTAAAGAACTCCCGCCAGGCCAGAGCCCAGTCCCGGTTCTGCACGCTTCTTTCCTGGACCTCGGCTTCCGGGAACCTGGCGCTAAAAGCGCGGCCCACCTGCTCGGCGCGCAGGGGATCCTCGAAGTGCACGCGAAACACCACCCGCTCTCCCAATATCTCTTCTTCCCAGCCAAAGGGGGCCAGCTCAAAGAGCACGGCAACAGCCACTTCCCGGTCAACGTCGGGAATGCTTAGATCAAGGCGAATGAGCCGGTCCTGATCCATGGGAGGGAGCGCCGCGTCCCCGGCCTATCGGTCCCGGGCCTGGTACCTGGCCATTTGCCGTTCCAAGCGGCGGCTGGTGGCCGTGAGCACGTAGCAAATCACGAAATACATGACCGCGATGGTGGTGAAGACCTCCATGGGCGCGGTCAGTTCCCGCTGATTGACCTGGTTGGCGGACAAGAACAGCTCGTTGACGCCGATGATCGAGGCCAAGGAGGTGTCCTTGGTCAGGGACACGAACTGGTTCACAAAGGACGGGATCATGTTGCGCAAGGCCTGGGGCAGGATCACGAACATCATGGACTGAATGCCCGACAGCCCCGTCCCCCGGGCCGCCTCGGTCTGGCCGGAGGGTAAGGACTGGATTCCGGCGCGCACGATCTCCGCGATATAGGCGCTGGTAAAGATGATAAAAGCCACCAGCGTGGTCCAGAACTTGGGCATGGCCTGGCCCAGCAACATGGGCGCCAGGAAAAAGAACCAAAAGATAAGCATGATCAGCGGCACGCCGCGAATCACCTCAATATAGGCCATGGACGGGTACTTAAAAATCCGCCGTTTGGACTGGCGCATGAGGCCCACCACAAGGCCCACCCAAAAGGCTCCGAAGATGCCCAGGGCGGCCAGGATGATGGACATGGTGATGCCGCCCAAGCGGTCAAAGTTGTCTATGGCGTCCCAACAGGTATCGAACAAGGGCTCGGGATACATGGGCTCGAGCACGAGGAACCACAGGCCGGTGAGCAGAAGCGGGGTGCCCAAGTACAATACGATGCGCTGCATAGGCGTGGGTTTGGTCTCCACAACGGAAAGATGGGTGTCGTGGATCACTTCCTTGAGCCAACGCAGAGCCAAAAACAGCATGACCGCCACGATCACCAGCAGGGCCAGGGCGGGTAGTTTGGCCTTGGGGAAAGGACCTATCAGGAAGTAGTCGATATTACGGTATATAACGTCCCAGTGCACCTGTGCCTCCCCCTAGTACTTGATCATCCGCAAGTATTTGTTGTTGTACCAATTGATGAACAGCGACACGAGAAGCGAGATGATCAGGTAGATGAGTGTGCTCACGGTGAACGCCTGAAACGCCAGGGCGGTGTTGGATTCGACCTGGCGCGCTTGATAGAAAATCTCGGCCACGCCGATGACCGCCACCAGGGAGGAGTT
>QZKZ01000085.1 GCA_004796465.1 Desulfovibrio sp. | reverse complement strand
TGGTCTAAATTGTTGGACTACCCCATGTCTCCGTCCGAACCCGGCGGAGAGCTCAGCGAGATCGATACCCTCAAGATGATCCGGCCCGCTGCCGAGCGCCTTATCCGCCAGGTGGAGCGTACCTTTGAGTACCACACCACCACCATGGGCAACGAGCGGGTGGAGAAGATCTTTTTCTCGGGAGAGTTGGCCACCAACCAACTGCTCATTAAGTACATCCACTCCCAGTTGGGCATTGAATGCCAGGTTCTGGACGCCCTGTCGCCCAGCAGCCCCAATGTGCCCAAGGCTGCGACCCAGTTGGCCCCGGTTGACAGGCTGTCCTACAATCTGGCCGTGGCCCTGGCCCTTTCGGACAACACCTACACGCCCAACTTGCTCTACACCTTCCGCGACAAGGAAAAGCTGCGCCAGGCCAAAAAGATGGACTCGGCCATCTATGTGGTCTCGTCCATCATACTGGTGGTGCTTGCCTGTGTGTGGTTTTGGCAAAAAACCGTGGTGGATAAGAAGCAAGCAGAGTTGGATGGTCTCCAGGCCGAGATCGATACTTATGTTGAGCCCGACCCCGGAGCTACCGCCTTATATTTGGAAGTTGACGCGGAAGGTGACGGAGTGCCTGACCCGGGTTTCTCTTCGCGCTTTGCCGTTACCAAGACCATGCTTGATGTTAAGGCCAGCCGACTGTCGGCGCTCCGGGATCAATGGAAGAGCGCCGCGAAGCGTTACGAGGGTTTAGCGATCCTGAGTGAGATAAAAAGCAAGGTCGAGGCCAGGCCGAGTGTTCGGTTGACCAGCATTAGCATCAACCTGGGCGTGCAGCGAGACGATTTTGAATCCTCCGGAGCGAGGACCGTGACCCTCGAGGGGTTTATATCAGGGGATGAGCGCTTGTTTGAGTTGGAGTTCACGAGCTTTCAGATCGAAATAGAAAACTCTCCCTTGTTTCAGTTGCCGTATATCATTTCGCAAGAGGTTGAGCGCCACCCCACGGTGGGGCGAGTGTTGAAGTTTGTCATCCACTTTGAACTCCAAGCGGGATAAGGGGCGAACCATGGCCAAGAAGCCACAATCTCCCAAGCAGCAAACCGCGGTGAAGCTTTTTCTCTGCGTGCTCGTCCTTTTAGCGGTGGCTGGTCTCCTTCTTGTGCCGAAATTCATGCGGCATTCTGAATTAAAGAAAGATATTATCACTGCAAAAGCAACCCTGCTTGAAAGGCAGAAATACAGCGACGCGTACATCACCTTGTTGGCGATGGAAAGCAAATTGATGCAAAAGTGCGAAAATCTTGAAGCCCCCGAGTCGAATCTGATTAGCACTTTGGAGTTCGAGAGCGCGACTGAAGGACTTATCGAAGCGATAAAGAGGCATGACCTGTCTCCACCCGAGGAAGGGTTTGAGATGGTGACGACTTCTTTGACAGACTATGGCGGCCAAGTTCTGGTGACTGCGGAGTTCACGGGAGATTTTACCGATGCCTGGGGTTTTTTCGTGGAGTTGGGAACTATCCCCCACGTGCTGCACATTCAGAGCATTGATATGGAAGATCGATTCGAGGCCGTTGCTTGCCGTTTGGCTTTGAGGCTTTCCGTGACTCGCGGAGACTGAGCAACCTAAAGGGCATGTAACGGCAATAAACCGGTCAACGGTGGGAAGCCATGGAAAAGCGTGAGAAAGTACTTCTAGGTTTAATGGCCATGTTGGTAGTTGGCTATCTGTTGTTTGCGTTTGTGCTTAAGGGGGATGATGGGCCTGGGCCAGCGTCTACTACCCCGGCGGCTGGAGGTGATACTGCTACCGGACAGGCAACAGCCGCAGGCGTCCCCTCCGACGAAGCGACGTTGACAAACAACGTGAGCGCGGTGGTGGCTTCGGCCGAAACCCCAATGATATCCACCATGGAAGAGAGGATGCTGCAAATTGCCGATGTGAAATGGCATACAACCCCTTTTTTCCAGAGCAAACCCGGCGATATTGCAGAGGAGGCCAACGCCACCTTTGTTGAGTCCGCCGACCTTGAACGCTTTGAGGTCTCGGGTGTTTTTATGCTTGGCCCCGAGGATAAGGTTGCCATCATTAATGGCTGGGACTTTCGGGTAGGGGACGAAATCCTTCCCGCGACACCAGGATATTATGTCACGGAGATCACGCCAGAAAGCGTGTCCATTGGTCGCCGCGACGACCGCTCGGGCGAGATCGTTACCGTGCTGACGAAGCAATTGGAAGAAGATGACCCGTTCCAAATACGGGATACTCAGCAGTAAGAACCATTTGGCCGGAGCGTGAGCGATGCGCAAAGCGATCCCCATCTTATGTGTAGTGGCCGTCTGGATAGCCCTTGGCCTCCTTGGCGGGTGTCGGCAAACCGAGGAAACCGAGGACCCTTTTTTCCAGAAATGGCGAATGATGTCCGAGCAGTCGCAGGGGCACTCTCCGAGCTATAGGGAGCGGGAGCTGGACATCCAGGAGCCGATCGAACAAGCCCCGGAGATTATAGGCGATGTGGAAGAGGTGCAAGAAAACCTCCCCACCCGCCTCATATCCATCACCATGCGTGACGCCGACATCCGGGCGGTGATCCAGTCCCTGGCAAAGCACGTCAACCAGAGCGTCATGATATCGCCCAACGTTGCGGGCACGGTCACGGTGCAGATCAACAGCAAGCCCTGGGACCAGGTGTTCAAGGGCATTCTGCGCACCAACGGCCTGACCTATGCCGTGGATGGGGACATCATCCGCGTCATGACGCTGGAAGATCTGAATACCGACATTTCCCTGGCCCAGGCCTTGGAAGCGCAACGCCAGCACAACTATGACGCCTTGCAGTCCGAACCTCTGCTGACCAGTGTTGTTGAGATTGAGTATGGCGACGCGGTCACATTGCAAGAGACTTTGCAGGCGTATCTCCAGGCGGGGATGGATGTCGACGAAGAGGGCACCATCCGCAGTTCGGTGCAGGCGGATGCGGACAACAACGCTCTCATTCTGCAGGCTGTACGCTCGGACATGGAGAAGCTGTTTCGCTTGATCGACAAGTTGGACCGCCCTCGTGCTCAAGTCAAGATCCAGGCCTTTATCGTGGAGATGACCGATGGTTTGGCCCGCGATTTAGGTGTGCAGTGGGGTGGTACGTACTCGTATCAGCAACCTTATGACGAGGATAAGCACTATTTCAGCGCCGGCGGCTCCAACGACGGCACGATGAATGAACCCCAGGGAGCCATCGGCGGTTCCTCGCCGAATACGGCCATTTCCGGATCGGGTAACTCGGGGCAAGGTTTTATCTCCAACTTTCCGGCCTTGATCACCTCGACCACCGGCGGCATGGCGCTGAACTACATGTTCGGCACAATCGGCGCGGATATTCTTGAGGTGCAGCTCACGGCCCTGGAGAACGACGACAAGGTGAAAATCTTGTCCAGCCCCTCAATCACGACCCTGGACAACCAGCCGGCGTCCATGTCCAATGGTCAAGAAATTCCCTTTGTGACCCTGGACGATTCGGGCGAAACCAAGATCGAGTTCAAGGAAGCCGTGCTCAAGCTGGACATTGAGCCGCACATTATCGACGGCGAGTACATCCGCATGCACATCTCCGTGCAGAACGACTCCTTGGGCGAGCAAGTCAACAACAACTACATTATTAATACGAGCACCACGGACACCACGCTGATCTGCCGCAACAACGAGACCGTGATCATTTCCGGCTTGACCCTGCGCACAGAGCGCAGCGGCGAGTCCGGCGTGCCCGCACTTATGGACGTCCCCATGCTGGGGTGGTTGTTCAAGCGCCAGTACGGCGACACGGAAAACCGCGAAGTTCTGATCTTCATCACACCTTCCATTCTTGGCGAATGGCGTCCTGGCGAGGTGCAGATGAGCCTTGAAGAAATCGAGGCTGAGATTGAGGCCGAGCGTATGCGCCTCGAGGAAGAACAAGGCGGCGAACCGAATCCGGAGCAGACTGACGAGATCATGCCTCTGGATAATTAATGAATACTCACCGCAGCAACAGGTGACAGACCGAAAGCAACATAATGAGTTACTTCAGCCTGTTCCACCTCAAGGAGGAACCTTTCTCCAATTCCCCGGACCCTGAGTTGTATTATCAGGGTCCGCGGCATGCGGATTGCCTGCACAAACTGGAAATCGCCATACGCCTCAAGCGCGGCCTGAATGTCGTCCTGGGTGATGTTGGTGCGGGAAAAACCACCATGTGCCGCCACTTGCTCAGAACCCTTCAGTCCGATGACAGGGTAGAGGCGCATCTTCTTCTTGATCCCTATTTCGAAACTCCAAGGGAGTTTTTGGCTGTAGTGTGCCGAATGCTCCAGCCCACTGGCTTCGAGTTCGACGACACGGAATGGCGCCTCAAGGAAAGGATCAAGAACGCTTTGTTCCGCTTTGGAGTGGATGAAAACAAAGTCGTGGCATTGATCATTGATGAGGGCCAGAAGATCACTGTCGAGTGTTTGGAGGCTCTGCGCGAACTGCTTAATTACGAGACCAATAACTCCAAATTGTTGCAAATCATTATTTTTGCCCAGACTGAATTGAAAGCGGTTATTGACGCCAAGGAGAACTTTGCGGACCGGATCAACGAACTCATTGAGGTCAAGCCGCTAAGTAGACGAGAAACCGCCAAGATGATTCGCCATCGCTTGGAGGCTGCTAAAGACACCTTTAAAGCGCCAGATTTATTTACTCCGGCGGCTATTGCAGCCATTCACAAAGCCACGGGCGGTTATCCCAGAAAAATAATGCGTCTTTGCCATAAGGCGCTGTTGCTCCTCGCGAGAAAAAGAGAAGCCAAGGTCACCAGCGCCATGGTGGCCGAGTGCCTCAAGGGTGATCGCCGGACACGACCCAA
This sequence comes from Desulfovibrio sp., assembly GCA_004796465.1. Classification (GTDB taxonomy): domain Bacteria; phylum Desulfobacterota; class Desulfovibrionia; order Desulfovibrionales; family Desulfovibrionaceae; genus MADRE1. The sequence continues at coordinate 4,077 of QZKZ01000085.1, read as the reverse complement.
CGGGCGGGCTTGGGCGTATGCTGCTTTGCTGCTGATAGCCTTGGTCCTGACTGGCGCGGTTCTTTACGCCATGTGGCGGCCTCAGGGAAGTCACGATGCTTCGGCCCAGGCTGAATCCCGTGTTGTCGAGGATTCAGTCGCTAATGAGGTGGAACCGCCAGTTCACGAAGCCTTGTTGACTCTTGAAGAAGACACCGATGGAGACATTCTTTCCCCACCTGCTCTCAGCGGCCATAGTGTGGAGCCCGCCGTGGATGTTGCTGTTCAAGATGCTCAGGCAGATGAGCAGGACGAATTGGGAGAGTGGGTTGTTGAGACCGAGGGCACATTAGAGGATCTTTCAAGGCGTATTTACGGTCCCTTGTCGAGCCGGGCTCTTGAAGGTTTGCTTGCGGCAAATCCCCAGTACGAGGTTGGGGAAACCTTGGCCAGGGGAACTCGGTTGGTGCTTCCCGCGTTTAATGAATCTTCCTTCGTTCCTCAGCACGACGAATATATGGTGCATGTGGCAACTTACCCTGAGTTGGTATCGGCCATGCAAGTAGCCGGAACTCTGGTGGACTCGGGTTGGGACGCCGCGTGCATGCCAGTGAACAGAGAAGGAGAGGGTACACGTTTTGCCCTGGTGCTTATGGAGAGTTTTCCTGACGAGTCTTCCGCGCATGCTGCCTTTGCAGAGTTGCCTGCGGAAAATCGTGGCCGGGCACGCATCATTAGAGGGTGGGATACTGGCGCAACGGTCTTGGCTCATGCCCAAGACCCCGTGCACCTTATACCGGTACGCTGAATACGGAAAAAATAGCTGGGTCCGGGGGATCATTTCCCTTAAGTGTGAAATGTTGTATTTTCAACATATTTGTATTGGCATCCAGGCAAGTCCTTGCTATTTAAGTATGGCACGGTTGAGTAATATTCACACGGGTCGCACGCCTTTTGTTTCGTGTCCGTAAGAAGTATCGCGGGCCGCGCACTCGTCAGGCAAGGAGAAGAGGAATTGGCCAGAGTAAGAAAACGGCTTGGCGAAATGCTCGTCGATGCGGGCTTGTTGTCCAGGGAACAATTGGAGGGCCACCTGGCCGGGCAGCGCCAAAGCGGACAAAAGCTGGGACAATACCTCATCCGGCACGGCGTGTTTGAGGAAAATCAGATTGTTGACCTCATCAGCCGCCAGCTGCGCATAAAAAAATACCACCCCGATCGCTTTTCCGTGGATCAAGACGTTAAAACTTTTGTTCCCTCTGAAATGGCCCAACGCTTCAGTCTTGTGCCTCTTTCCAAGCGCAAGACTCTGCTGCTTGTGGCCATGGTCGATCCCATGGATATTTCGGCCTTGGACGCCTTGGAGGAAACGACCAATCTTGAGGTGGAGACCATCATCTGCACTGAACAAGAGTTGGCCGAACTTACCTATGCGGTTTACGGCATTACCTCGGATCTGGACGAGGTCATGGAGCGCATGGAGGAGATGGATGTCGACGCCCAAGAAGTAGCGGAAGTCGACGCGCCCATTGAAGATGTCACGGTTTCCTCGCTGCAGGATATGGCTGAGGAAGCTCCGGTTATTCGCTTGGTCAACTCCATATTTGCCCAGGCCGTACGCGACGGCGCCAGTGATATTCATATCAGCCCGGAAAAAAACTACGTACAGATGCGTTTTCGCGTGGACGGTAAACTCAAGGAAGTTCCCGCACCACCCAAGACCATCTTTCTTCCCATTGTTTCACGGATTAAAATATTGTCCGGCATGGACATTGCCGTATCCCGGGTTCCCCAGGACGGCCGTTTTACCTTTAAGCTGGAAAATCGTGAAATCCACGTCCGGGCTTCTTCCTTGCCGACGATATATGGGGAAAATTTGGTCCTCAGGCTGCTTCTGCGCGGTGCAAGGACCCAGACCTTGCAGGAAATCGGTTTGCGGGACGCGGATCGGCTCAGGGTGGAAGAAACCTCGAGAAAACCTTACGGCATGATCCTGTCAACAGGTCCCACAGGAAGTGGTAAGTCAACAACACTGTACGCCATCATTACTTTGCTCAACAAGCCGGACATCAATATCGTGACCCTTGAGGATCCCGTTGAGTACCGCGTGGAGCGCGTACGTCAGGTACAGCTTAACCGCAAGGCCGGTATGACCTTTGCCAGCGGCCTGCGTTCCATCCTGCGCCAGGACCCGGATGTGGTTATGGTCGGCGAAATTCGGGACGGGGAAACCGCCAATATTGCGGTTCAGGCAGCCATGACAGGCCACAAGCTGCTGTCCACTCTGCACACCAACAACTCCCCAGGTGCCATCACCAGGCTTCTGGAAATGGGTATTGAGCCTTTCCTTATCTCGTCGACCCTGCTGGTCTCAATCGCACAACGGCTTGTGCGGATTGTTTGCCCCAAGTGCAAGGAAGAGTACCAACCCGCCAAGGACTTGGTGAAGCTCATGGGCCTGGAAGGCAAGAAGAATATATCCTTTCAGCGGGGCAAGGGGTGCCATGCCTGCCATAATTCGGGGTATGCTGGCCGTACCGGGATTTTCGAGGTATTGGTCAATGACGAAGACGTTCAAGACATGATCATGCGGCGGGCCTCTTCCAACGAGATACTCAAGGCCGCCATGCAGAAAAAAACATTCCGTACCCTGAAGATGGATGCCCTGGAAAAAGTCGCCCGCGGTTTGACCACCCTTGAGGAGGCAGCCGGGGCAGTGATGTTGTAGCCAAGCGAGGTGGCAATGGCCAAATTCACGTATGAAGCGGTCACGGAAAGCGGTTCCAAAGTCAAGGGAAACGTTGAGGCCGAGTCCATAGAAGAGGCTCGCCAACTCATAGCGGCCAAGGGCTATATTCCTTCCCGGGTATCCAAAGGTGGAGGCGGAGGCCCTGGCGCCCTGACCGCCCTTGACGCGAAACTCGGCGGAGTCAAGGTCCCGGAACTGATTCTGTTTACCAAGCAGTTCCGCACCTTGTTCAATGCGGGCCTGTCCATCGTCAATTTGCTCGAAGTCCTGGAGCAACAGACCACGAACAAGGTGCTCCAAGCCGCGGTCATTGAAATCCAGCAGGACATCAAATCCGGCTTGTCCATTTACAACGCTTTTCGCAAACACCCCCGCATTTTCAGCGTGCTGTATTGTTCCATGCTCCGTGCGGGCGAGATTTCAGGTACCTTGCCTGACGTCCTGGAGCGCCTCATCTACATTATTGAACACGACTACAAGATTAAAAAGCAGATCCGCTCGGCGCTGATTTACCCCATCATCGTGCTGGTGGCACTGATTGGCGCGTTCTTTTTCCTGTTGCTGGGTGTTATCCCCACATTCGTCACCATCTTTGAAAAGGCCGACATTGACCTGCCCTTTCCCACCAAGGTCTGTATCGCCTTGCACAAAGGAATCACGGAATATTGGATGTACCTTCTGGGCATTACCGTGGTGGTCGCGGTCGCTCTCATCTTTTACTTGCGAACCGACCAAGGCAAGATGAGCAAGGCCAAATTCATCTTGCGAATGCCGCTCATAGGCAAGGTGGTGCAAAAGGGCGCCATGGCCCGTTTTGCTTCGATCTTTTCCTTGCTCCAATCCTCGGGTGTTTCCATTCTCGAGACCGTGGGTATCTTGGCCGACACCATCGGCAACGTTGCCATTTCCAGCGAGTTCCACAATCTTCGCGACAAGCTCCAGGAAGGATTGGGCATTGCCGCACCCTTGCGAAAATCCCAGTATTTCACGCCTATGGTCATCAACATGATCGCCATTGGCGAGGAAACAGGCGAACTGGACAACATGATGCGCGAGGTGGCCAAGCACTATGATTTTGAAGTGGAATACGCGGTCCAAAAGATGACGGAAATGATCGGCCCGCTTCTCATGGGACTCTTGGCGGCTATGGTCGGCTTTTTCGCCATGGCAATTTTCTTCCCCATCTTTGATTTGACCAAGTTGGTCAACTAATCCTGTCACAAAGAACACGACGCCCGGTTTCCCTTCCAGGGGAGGCCGGGCGTTTGGCTTGTTTCTGTCCTTTGTGCTTTAAGAAGAGAGGGGAACCCTGGTAGTGGCACGATCGAGAGGTCTGTGCTATATTAGGG
>QZKZ01000102.1 GCA_004796465.1 Desulfovibrio sp. | reverse complement strand
GGCCGCTGACCAGGTAGTCCACGCCGCCCGCGTGGCAGGTGTCCATTATCATAAGCTGGGATTGAGCCGCTATGGCCTTGGAGGCCTCGACCAACTCAGCCGAGGTGATGAGGCAGGAGTCTGTGATAGAACCTCTGAAGTCGTGGGTCACGAAAGTGACCTGATAACCATCTAAAAGGCCACCTTTGGTCCAGGGGAATTCCCTGGTAGGTCGGATTATGCCCAATCATGACCTAAGGAGGTGGCCTTTTAGATGGTTATCAGGTCACTTTCGTGACCCACGACTTCAGAGGTTCTATCACAGACTCCTGCCTCATCACCTCGGCTGAGTTGATCGAGGCCTCCAAGGCCATAGCGGCTCAATCCCAGCTTATGATAATGGACACCTGCCACGCGGGCGGCGTGGACTACCTGGTCAGCGGCCCTTACTACGCCCGCATCTCCACCTTGGCCCGACAGCTGGGCCTTCACGTATACGCTTCCTGCAGTTCCACTGAAGAGGCCCTGGACGGCTACGAGGACAACGGCCTGTTCACCCATGCCTTGCTGGAGGGACTGCTCAACCCTGAAGCGGACTCCGACGATAATGGCCGTGTGGGGGCTATTGAACTTGGCGACTTTGCCCAGGGCCGAACCGTTGACATTTCTGGCGAGTTGGGTTTCGAGCAACGGCCTGTGATTGTCAACTTCGGTGAGGATATGGAGTTGTATAGCTTGCCGTGATTTGAACTCTACGTGAGAATGGTTGATCCACCTATGGCGGTCGGTATTCTCAGGATGGCATTCATTTCAACCGAGCATAGCCTGTAAACGGCGTCAGACAACCCCCAGCCCCTCATCTCCGTGTCACGACAAAAGTCACGACATTTAGATTTGGATGTGGTGAATCTCTGAATGGACGTGTCCCGTGAGAATTGCCGGACGTGATTCCGAAAAACCTAGGGAGTTAATCCGTAGTGTACAGACGGTTCCTCCCAGCTTCCTTGCTTTTGTATACCATGGCGTCAGCACGGCTGACAATGGTCGCTGGCGTGTCTTCCGGCCCTGAAATTGTGCCTCCGAACGAAGCTGTGACGCGGATTGTCTCGCCCTGATGCTCGATCCAGCTGTTTTCGATAAGCATGCGAAGTCTTTCACCCACAACAGCCAAGGCCTGGCTGTTGATGTTGGGTAAGAGTATAACGAACTCCTCACCGCCCCAGCGACAGGGTATATCTAAAGGCCTGACACCGTGAGCTATGGTTTTTGCGACCATGGACAGCACTCTGTCACCAACAGAATGGCCCCATGTATCATTCACGACTTTAAAATGATCGACATCCATAAAGAGAAGTCCAAAATCTACACCATGTTCCGTAGCCCCTGTAACAAGGTTGTCAATATTGAGGTCAGCGAAACGGCGATTTCCCAACTCAGTAAGGGGGTCTTGCATTGCTTCACTTTGTAGTTTTTTTATTGTCTCTAAAGCATGAGCATTTTTTGTATTATTTGAAAATACTTCAACTGCACCTGTAATCTCCCCGCTGTCGTTGAAAATTGGTGCTCCTCGGACACACACGGGAACTCTGTGCCCATCTTTATGGTGCATGAATACATCTGCCTCACGTATTTGACCATCGCCTATTGTTGCTGTCAAGGGGCATCCATTTATACAGAGCTCTACCCCATGCTCGTCTACGTGGCGTAGAATATTATCAGCGCAACTTTTCCCTATTACCTCTTCAGAGCTGTATCCGCTAATTCTTTCTGCGGCCTTGTTCCAGTAAGTAACTACACGATCCCTGTCGACGTAGTATACACCGTCGTAGAGATTCTCTAAAAGCTTGCGATAGAAAGTACTCTGCTCCATGTTATCTCCACAAATAAAACAATTGATGACTTTAAAATTTTCCTATGCAATATATGAATAGATAGAATTGTGTTTTGACCCCCAGGTGTTGCTCACTCAAAAGTGGTGCCTGCCAGTAAAACAAGGACCTGCGAATAATAGTTCATTTCGTCCCGGGTTGCACCGTCTTTAGAAAGTGTTGCCAGTGCATCGGCAGCTGCATTCCGGCCCAAGTCTCGGGCGGCTCGGGCAAGCACTGCGTAAAAACCAGCGGGTATGGATTCCATTGCAAGAGTATCCGTTCCGTTAGCCGTGGCAATGGGCAGAGTGCCATGTGTAGACGCAGTTTCCAGCAACCCATCAAGGCCGGGCAAAACGCTCAGTTCACCGGCCCAAGCCAAGTACAAAATAACCCGAACGCTTTCAAAACCCTGGCTGGCCTCTCCCGCATGGGTCCCGGCGACAGCGCCTCTTTCCAAGACAATCCAGTCCGATGGCAAGGCTGGATCGCCGGGCATGGCCTGGGCAAGAATCGCCTGAGAGTCCTTCTTAAGCTGGGTCCAAAAGGACATGTCGTCAATGCGGGCAAAATAATCTAAGGCCGGGTACACCACATAGGACGGGTTGTGGAGCACTGTTGTTCCGTCGTGGAAACCGAAGTAGCCCGGCAAAAGGCAAAGCCTCCCCTGTTGTTCCATGACAAGCAGTTGGCGGATGTCCACGATCATGCGAAGGGCTTCCTCGTGGTATCCTCCATGGCCCCACTCTTCCCATGCCTTGAGCAAGGCGAAAGCCACGAGAATATCGCCGTCAGTGGCGTTGTTGAAATCCATGACCCGCCATTGACCCGGGAGCCTTTGTCCAAAGCTCCAAGCCAAGAGAGAGTCCGCGCTTCGGACCTGGAGGTTGTCGCGGGTCCACTGCCAAATCAGATCGAAGGCTACTCGGTCATCATGCGCCACCGCAAGAAGCATGGCGTATCCCTGCCCTTCGGAATGACTCATGTTGTCCTGAAAGGGATCCACGATCCGTCCGTCATGGGAGAGGAATTGTGCTTTGAAATCCTGCCAGGAAGGCTCGGCAGCCAAAGTCTGGCCTGATACAAGCAGCAACAAGGCGAACAGCCCAGCATTGAGTCCTTTACCCAGCATGGCCGGACCTGGAGGGTTTCCTTTTGAGAAGCAGCCGATACAAGCCCCAGGCCAAAATCAATCCTCCGCACAAAAGTATTCCAGTCCCCAGCCATGGGTTGGCCTGGAAATATCGATCCACAACGCCGACGCCATTCACCGAGCCCAGATAATATTCGTCACCTTCGAAAACGCGCAGGGTGTCTTCTGGATTCGAGGGGGCAAAAACCGTCATGCCTCCTGAGCACTGGGAACGGATGCCTGGATCCCAGAGGACGTTTACTCCTTGGAGCAAGGTTGATGACTTCTTTGCTGTGGCCACCAGCCATGTTGATGTTCCCGTCTGTGGCGATCTGAACTCCGCCAGTTGGAAACGATCGGCCTGCGGTTCAGAGGACGACCCCTCTTGCCAACGAACGCGCCCTTGCTCTGGAACCAGCAGTTCGCCATCAACAAGCAGGGAATCCTTCACCATGTCCTGGGGCAAGGAGTCCCTAACCCCCACATACAAAACGTCCCCTTGCTCGGGAACACGCTCCGCGAATTGAATACCAAGGGGTGCGAGACCATTGGCCTGGCAGATCATGGCCACGATGTTCAGCGCCGCAGCCAAACTCTCAAGGTCGCCATCACCCGTCACAACAGTAGTTTCGGACCAGTCCGGCAAGGCCGCATGGGGGAAGCCGTCTTGAAAAAACAGCCCCATGTGAGGCATGGCGGTCCAATGGTCGCCCTCGGGCACTCGCAGCACGGAATCGCCGCTGAGGGTCATGACAAGGTTTTCAGTTTGGATAAACTCGCAGGCACCGCCGCTTAAGGGCGCCATCACGGGATGGAAGCTCACGGTATTGGAACCGGGCTGAAACAGCGTGGCCGGTAGCGGCATGACAAAAGAGCGATAGCGCCCGCCTTGTTGCCCGCCCAGGCCGACCGCCGCTGCAAAGACTCCGTTCACAGCCACATTGAGAACCGAACTGTCCTGCATGCCGCTGCCGAACGAGAGGTCGAGTTCGAGCGTCAACTCGTGGTTGTCTCGGTACAAGAGATCCGAGGGCAGCCGAAAAGAAAGCTCGGCAGGGACTGGAGCGATCCCTTGGAAAGATCGTGTTGAAAAACCCAAATCTTCGAAGCTGTACTCTGAACCTGGCCTCAGCATGCCTTTGCTCGCGTAACGATCCACTTCCAGGGCAACAACCTCTGTAATCTGGATATCCGCCATTTCAGGCAGCGGGTCGAACAGAGCCAAACCTCTGGCCGAAAGAAGCAATTCCTCGCCACTTGCCCCCGTCAGCACGAGCAAGGCGCGTTCGCCGCCCATGGGGTTGGTGGCGTTGGTGGAGGTCGGCTGTTCCTCGGCATACAGCCCGAGGTTTCCGGCAGGAAGTTCGTCCAAGGAACAGTGGAGCCGTTCGGCAACGTACTCCCTGGTCCCCATAAGGAGACAGTCCCTGGACCTATCTACTTCTTCCGCAAGAGTCACGTGAAGCGGCCTATACCCAAGGCGCACGGACATGGAAGACACGGCGATTGCCGCTGCCTCCAACCTGGTGGCATCGGGTTCTTCCAGGACCAGGAGAAGATCGAGCCCCAGCGGTTGTTTATCATCGAAGAGCATTTCTGCTGTCTGTCCGAGGCTTGGGGGCAAGGGAACGAGAGAGTGGTCCAAGGAGAGTGTAGAAGCCTCCAGGAGGATGACCGTCCACAGCTCGGGAGATTTCGGATCTTGGCATTCTTCCGTGGACCGTTGGGCTACCTCGATAACCAAGTCGTGGTACCCCGGGTCAAGCAACTCGCCGGGAATTTCGACCACCAGCTCGCCCATACCAAGAGGCGAGTCCAATTGAGCTTGGGCCAAGGGAACTCCATCCAGAAGCACAACGATCTGGGAGCGGTGGGGCAGCAGCGAAGTAGAGTGGACATACTTGAGGTGCACCACCGCCGAGTCTGCCTCCCACCGGTCAGGAACCGGCAGCTTCAGGGTGACTGATCCGCGTACGCCCTCCAACCGCGCTTGCGGTATTGGGGCCAGCTCCGCCAAGTCCGTTGAAAAGGGTCCCACCCCATGGCATGTTTGGGACCATGCCAGTAATGCAACCAAGAACAGCCCGAACACCATACTCCTCATCCAGGCATTGCTTGTTCTGATCATGCCATCCTCGCTATGCGTTTGAGTCCAGCTCCAAGAATATACGCAAGCCCTTTGAAATTGCCGAGCACACCACTCACCGCCTTGATAAACAGATATCCCACTCCGGCTGCAAAGGAATCGCGCTGCTTGCGCCTTTCCCGCCAGAACCGAACCCAGCGTTCGCTGTCGCCGTAGACATATCCGATGAGGCGCACCCAGTCCTTTTCGTCCCTCATGATGAACCGGCACCCAACCACTTTCCCCTCTGGATCCTTTCTGACCCGGACCACCTCCAAACTGAAGGCGTATTCCCGATTGCTGCTGTCCTCGGCCCTGAAAGAGATGGTATCCCCAATTTGCGCCGCAAAATCAGGCGGCACCAGGATTCCAACGCCTTCTTCAGAGATGTCCACGGTTCGCGCCACAAGGAAATCCCCGCGATCACCGAGCCTTATGCGCACCTGCTCCCGTGTTGGAATGCGGTGTTTGCGCCGCTGCTGGCGGCGTTCCCAAACAATGCCCAAGCAGAGAAAAATGAGCAGGAGATTGAACCCGGCCCAGAAAGCCGTAATAAGCACGACGTCCCGCTCCAAGGGAAACGCGATGTATCGGTAAATTGCAGCGGGTACGGCCGCGAAGCAGAGAGCAAGCAGAATATAAAACGGGGCGGCCAAGGGGCTCAGAAAGTCCGCACTCAGGCTGGTGTCTTTGGGCGTCACCTTGAAACTCGGCTTGCGTGGATTAAACAGCGCTCCAAGCATGGCCGGGATGTTGAAGACCGATTGAACAGTCTCGTATAATTCAGAAAAAAAGAGGTGGCGGACGTGTCCGTACATATAGTCCGCCAGGAGAATTGCCGAGGCGAGGTGCGGGATGGCGTAGGCAAAGACCTGAGGCAAGGTCGCGTTGTACACGTCCAAGCCGAAAAACAAAAACATGAGCGGCGAGGTAACGAAGATGAAGCGCGCAAGGCCGAAAAACCAGAAGATGCAGGCATTCAGGTAGCACAGCCGTTGGGCAATGGTGAGCCCCTTTTTAAACAGGGGATTTTTCAGCATGAGGATTTGAATCATGCCTTGCGCCCACCTGTTGCGCTGCACAATGAAATCACTGAAGTTCTCAGGTGATAGCCCACAAACCATGGGCCTTCCCACAAACACGGAATTGAGTTTCTTGGAGTGAAGAGTCAGCGCTGTCTCAGCATCCTCGGTGATGGTGTCTCCTGCAAGACCGCCATTTTCCGCCAAATCCCTGCGCCTGAGCAAGGCCGCGGAACCACAAAAAAAACTTGAGTTCCATGAATCCAGGCCGAATTGCACAGCGCCGTAGAACATCTCGTTCTCAGAAGGGGTGTCCTGGAAGGTGCGCAGATTACGTTCCACAGGGTCGGGATTGATAAAGAAGTGGGGAGTCTGGACCAGGAAAAGTTTTTCGTCGCGCAGAAAATGCCCCACAGTGCGCACAAGGATATCCTGGGCAGGAACGTGGTCGCAGTCCAGAATCAGGATCAGTTCCCCACAACCCGCTGCCAAGCCCATGTCCACGCAGGAAGGCCGGCTCAAGTCCAGGCCCATGGAGTCGGGACAGCTGCACAGCAAGGCATTGGTTATGTTTCCGGCCTTGGCGCGTTCGTTTTTTTCCCGGGTCAGGTACTGGACATGATGAAAGTCCACGTCAAGGAACTCGGCAATGGTTTTGAGGTAGTCGTGGCGGTTGACGGCGGCTTCCGCAATACGCGGATCAGGGTCGTTACGTTTTTGCAATGTGCCGCCGTCGTCAAGAATGTAAATGTTGAGCTTGCCGTAGGGGTATTCCAACTGCGCGGCCGCCGCCGCGGTGATGGCCGCCATTTCCTCGGGCTCGTTGTAGGTTGGGATGAACACGTCCACCGTGGGCAGGTTCGGGTCAGAAGGGTCAATGATTACCGGATCCCGCTCTGTGGGCATGGCGTTCACGAACATTCCCAGCAAATGCACGAGTATGCCGTAGGTTTCAGCAAGATACAGGGCGAGCATGGCCGCCAGATCGGCCCAGGCGGTAAACGTCAGGGTGTGGAAGGTGCGGAAGTGGAAATACCGCAGGGTGAGAAAAGCGCTGATAAGGATGAGCAGTATACGCTGCAGCTTTGGCGCCCGGACCATGGTGAAGCGGATGAGGAGAAACAACCCCACTAACCCCCAGCCCAGAGCGAACTGCCGGTCACGAGGCAAAAAGGCCGCGACGCCGTAAGCGAAAATCAGGCCTCCCATGCATACGGCCAGGATTTCAGGTATTCGTGACGGAACGGGTGTGTCGTTCGGCATCAGTGTCCCCCATACCACGTGACAAAGTCAGCCTCTCAAGTGAGAATCCACAACGTTCTTGGTACATCAGAATCCATGGATCTTCCATGAGAAAAACAACTATTCAGTCTTCACTCGCTCAAAGCAGCTGCCGCAATTTCCGTGTCAGGAAAAAAACGGAAAACCCCCCGGTCCAGCTTGGTGATGCGAAAAATTTTCATAATCTTTTCCTGTACTCCGCAGAGTACGATTTCCCCCTTTCCTTGGAGGGCCTTGAGCCCTGAAATCAATGCAGCCAGCCCACTGGAGTCAAGAAAGTCCAGCCGGGAAAGGTCCAGGGCAATACGTTCATGTCCTCCGGTGATGCTCTCCAACAGACGGGTCTTGAAGCTGTCGGCGTTGGCAGACTCCAAGCGGGTTTCGTGGAGTTCAACGACGAGGATGCCGTCTCGTTCGGATTGGGTCAGATCCATTACATGGCCTCCAAAATTCATGTCCGTGTCAACCGGATTCCGAGCAACGTAATGTCGTCGCTTGGTTCGGCAAAGTCTCCATAGCGATAGAGGCGCAACAGCAGACTGTCGAGAAGCGATTCCACCTTATGCCCTTGCAAGTCGTTTACTTCTTGAACAAGCCGCTCCTGCCCAAAGGGCTCGTCTTGTGACCCTTCGTACTCGATCACACCGTCGGTGTAGAAGAGAAGGGTATCTCCAGCGCCAAGCCTGTCCATTCCCTCGGAAAACGGGGTTATGCCCCCGAGACCGATGATAGTTCCGCCTTCCTCAAGCAAGACAACTTCACCGTCGGCCCTGATCAGTAGTGGCGGCGGGTGTCCTGCATTGCAATAGCGTATCATCCCTGAGTCCGTGTCCAGGACCAGGTAGGTAAGAGTCATGAACTTATCGAAACGCTCCACTGGGAATGCGGCATCCAGGCGCTGCACAACCTGGCAGGGAGGAGTGGCCAAGGCCGGGTCGTCCGCTTCGCCGGTCCACTGGACCAAGCCGTTTTCCGGCCGGAGCTGCTGCGATACGGAAACGGCCACCAGTGCCGAGTCCACGCCATGGCCAGAGACATCAAGGATGTAAATGCCTACGCTGTTCGACCCAAGGGGGATGACATTAAAAATGTCACCTCCCACCGCGATGCTGGGTTCGAAACGCCATGCAATCTCAAGCTTTTCAGGAAATGGTAATGTTTTGGGCAGCAATTGGCGCTGGATTTCCCCTGCAGCGTCCATGTCGCGTTCCAAAAGCTTCTGGCGTTCTTCCAGTTGGCGATTTGTTTCAAGCAGTGCTTGTTCCGCAGCTTTTCTGTCAGAGATATCCCTGAGGATTCCAACAAATATAAAGATCTCCCCGAGCCAGATATCACTGACAGCCAATTCCAGGGGCACCAAGGAGCCGTCCTTTCGCAGACCCTCCACTTCCCGTCCAGGCTTGCCGATGATCTTTGGTCGGCCTGTCCGCATATACTGCTGCATGTAGCCGTGGTGCTCGCTTTTATAGGGTTCAGGCATGAGAATGGTTACGGGTTTGCCCAGTAGCTCTTCGGCCTGGTAGCCAAAGATGCGGGACGCAGCCGGGTTTGCCGAGAGGATATCCCCTGACTCGTTCACTGTGAAAATACCATCAACAGCGGTACTCAGAATCGATTCCAGCCGCTGCCCAGTCTCCCCTGCCTCCTTCAGGGCTCGTCGTTCCTCACGGATGTCCATGGCCATGCCCAAGTACCCGGATATCTCACCTTGCGCACACGTGATTGGGGAGACAGAGAGGCGAACCGGAATGTGGGTTCCATCGGCGTGTACGTAGGTCCAGTCACGGACCTCATGCCCGGTCTCACACGTCAAAGCCACAACGGCTTCAAAGCCGGAGACCATGCGGCCCAAGGTATTGAGCAGGTCCCGAGCTCTGAGCTGCAACTCTGTTGGCTCATGAAAGGCGAGGGGTGTGGCTTTTCCGACCAAATCCTTGGCTGACCGTCCAAGAAGATTCTCAGCGCCAGAGTTGAAAACCGAAATTACTCCTTGGTCGTCAGTAGCGATAATTGCGATTTGCGTAGCGGCATCAAGAAAGGTTTGCAGTAAAAAAGGAGAATCCATTTTTGAATTGCCTCGTGATGCCTTGGTCGAATTGATATGCTCCACGTTTTGGCGACAGAGACAGAGGGCGTTGCTGCCCGGACTTTCTTGTATATATAGCACCCAACCCGCTTTATACCAAGGAAATTCAGACTTGAACATACTCGGAGATCAATTGTGACGTTCTCGCCGTGTCACGACAAAAGGCCTGAGAACTGCCCAGTATTGTCGTGACCGGCCTCAAATAAATGATTTAAGCTAGTTGCGCGTCGACCCCCTAAATGGGGTTAAAGGGGCTGGAGGTTTGAAACTCCACATCAAGGCGACGAT
>QZKZ01000269.1 GCA_004796465.1 Desulfovibrio sp. | reverse complement strand
TGGTACGCGAGCTGGGTTTAAAACGTCGTGAGACAGTTTGGTCCCTATCTTCCGTGGGCGCAGGAGACTTGAGAGGGGTTGCCCCTAGTACGAGAGGACCGGGGTGAACGATCCGCTGGTGGGCCTGTTGTCGTGCCAACGGCATAGCAGGGTAGCCACGATCGGAAAGGATAACCGCTGAAAGCATCTAAGCGGGAAGCCTGCCTTAAGATGAGGTCTCCCCTCTTCGGACTGAAGGCCCCACGTAGACTACGTGGTTGATAGGCCGGAAGTGTAAGCGTAGCGATACGTTCAGCTAACCGGTACTAATAGGCCGTGAGTCTTTTCTACCATCAAAACTTGATCCTCCCCTCTTTCTTGAATATTTCCGGGCGTCCCCCGGAGCGATATCGCTCGAAAGGGAAAAAACGCCCGAAAACATTTGTCTTGGCGACCATGGAGGAGGGGGTACACCCGTTCCCTTTCCGAACACGGCAGTTAAGCCCTCCATCGCCGATGATACTGCTGGGGAGCCAGTGGGAAAGTAGGTCGTTGCCAAGGCACTCTTTTTAAAACCCCCTGCCCGGTCGAAAGACCGGGCAGGGGGTTTTTGGTGGGGGGATGTGCTAACCAAACGGCTACGGCTTGCACGCATCGTCCCTATGGCACCCGCACCAACCGCAGCCCTAGGTAGCTGTAAGTATTATCTGGGCGAAACCGGTTCCGGACCGCACAGCGAAGGGTAGAGCTGTCGCCACGAAAGCTTCCGCCACGCGCCACGCGCATGGACCAGACCTCGGGATCAGGGATAATGCCTGTGAGGTAAGCATCAGCCGCATACCAATCCTGGCAGAACTCCCAAACATTGCCCGACATGTCGTAGAGACCTAAGCTATTGGGCGCTTTGGTCCCCACGGGATGCGTACTGCGTTCACTGTTGCCGTGGTGCCACGCCAATTCGTCCACCTCCCCTGCTCCGGCAAACATCTCGGGCTGTCCCCCACTGCGGCAGGCGTATTCCCACTCAGCCTCGGAGGGCAGGCGATAGCCAGCCTCGCCGAGATCGCTGAAAGCGGCCACAAATGCGGCCGCTTCGTTCCAGGACACGGATTCCACTGGATAATCGTTGCCTAGGGCGAAATATGAGGGATTGAAGCCCATAACTTGCTGCCATTGCCCTTGCGTCACCTCGTGCTTACCCAACCAGAACCCGTCCACGCAGACCTCATGGGCCGGATATTCGTCTTCAAAACAATGGGAAGTCCAGTTGCCGCAGCCCATCTCAAAACACCCGCCCGGCACCCATACGAACTCCATGCCGGTAATCGGATCGGCCCACTCGCCGCCCTCTTCCTCAGCTTGAATAGAGTGAGACAGAGCTAAAAGAAGCGCGCATGTCGTGATGACAAGAAGATACATTCGCATGATGTCCTCCCAAAGATGGCTCCTGGCGTCAGAGAATTATGTGAACCATACGATATACCCACGACAAAGGAAAAGCCCCGCGCCAAACTGACACGGGGCCTCACCCAATCGCACACTGCACAGGAAAAGTAGCCCGGGGTCGGCGACGCCGCTGAATTCTCTTGTGGTAGAACCACAAAACACCACTCGTATTCTGCTGTTTTTACCAGGAATCACACCAGGGCAACTCCGGCTGCCATGCCTATCCCAAAATAGAAATGATTGGCCAAGCTGGAAAAGAAACTCTTGAGGCTGTCCGGGGAGCGCAATCCCATCACGCCGAATCCCATGCAGGGATAGACGAAAAAGAGCGAGGCAACCGTGGTGGCGATGCCGTAGACAAGCGCCCAAAATGGTGAGGCAGGCCCGCCGACCAAAAGCTCCCACCCCAACACAAAGATGAAGGCGAGCCCCAAGCCGATGCCATAATGGGCCGCAACTCCATAAACCAACTCATTGGGCACTTGCCGCATCTCACTGGGGTGATTGTACCGGAACCGCCCTCGCGTCCAGCCGGCTGCCATCCTCCCGATCAACCGCACTTCGATTTTGGCGAGTAAACCGGTCCGGGCCACCAGATGATTCAAGACATCCATGACCACGGTTCCCAGCACACCGACCACGATTCCCCTGAGTAACAGCTCCATCTCCCCTCCTCTGTCCATGAGCCCTAGGGTGTACTTCATTCTGCCCTGGCATTCACATCAGCAATTGTTTGATAGCCCTTAAGCTACAGGCCGACAATACAACAGGAGATTTGCAGGATAATCAGAACTGTGGAGATTCACCCTGAGGCACAACGCGCTGAACCATGAGGAATTAGCCATACTGAAGCGCTCCGCAAAACAAAGCAACGGCCCCGCGCCAAACTGACACGGGGCCTCGCCCAATCGCACACTGCACAGGAAAAGTAGCCCGGGGTCGGGCACGCCGCTAAATTTTCTTGTGGCAGAACCACCAATCAAAACAATCGTATTCACTGGGCCGCTTCTTGGCGGTTTCCACGTCAAGGGCCGGGGGCACGATCACGCCCTCGCCGATAAGCTCATTGTTGGGCCAGCCCGCGGGAATGGCCACGCCGTTGGCGTCCGAGGTTTGCATGCCTTTGACCGCGCGCAGGATCTCGTCGATGTTCCGGCCCAATTCCTGGGGATAGTAGAAAATGATCCGCACGAATCCCTTGTCGTCCACGATGAACACGGCGCGCACAGTGTTCGTGCCCTTGCCCGGGTGGATCATGCCCAGGGACTGGGCCACCCTGCCCATGTCGTCGGCGATCACCGGGAACTCGATCTCTACGTCCATTTTTTCCTTGATCCAATCGATCCACTTGATGTGGGAAAAGACCTGGTCAATGGACAGGCCAACGAGTTCGCAGTTCAGGGCGCGGAACTCGTCCATGCGTTTTTGAAAGGCCACGAACTCGGTGGTGCACACGGGAGTGTAGTCGGCGGGGTGGCTGAAGACCACGAACCACTTGCCTGCCATGTCCTTTGGCAGGTTGAGCATGCCTTGAGTGGTCCGGACTTCCATTTCAGGGAACTGATCGCCGATCAGGGGGAACTTGGCTTCCATTGTGTATTCTCCATGGGGTTTGTGTAAGCAGTTCAATACGTTGCCCTGTATGTGGGCTATGTTTCCTCGTTTTGTTGATAATAGGAATTATTCTGATTAAACCCTCTTGTCAAGACCCAATTGCATTTTCCTTTTCCATTGCCAAGCATTCCCCCCTGACTTACTTAGTAGGGTATCGAGAACCCAGGACCAAGCTCACCGACCTCTTGCCCGGACAAGGAGGCCCCTTGGCTCGAAAATCGACTCCCCTGCTGCTCTTTTGGCTGGTCGCCATATTTTTCCTTGTGCCCACGCCACCTGGTGCTGCCCAGCCCGGGAACATGGTGGTCTACTGGGATTTCGAGCCGAGCGGAAACTCCCCAGGCACCCAGATCGCTTGGGACACGGGCGCGGCGGAATGGGCTGCCGACCACGTGAACCAGCTCCTGCGGCTGCCCGAGGAACTTCCCGTCTACATTGTCGACGACCCCGAACCCGACGCCTATTACGACCCCATGGACAGGTCCATTGTCATGACCTCGGGCCTGTTTGAAATGTTCTGGGACATGGCGCAAAGCGCTGGTGGGGACACGGAGCTGTTGGTCTTTGATTCCATCCTATTCACGGCCTTTCACGAGGTGGGCCACGCGCTCATCGACATCTACCTGCTCCCGGCCACGGGACGGGAAGAAGACGTGGCCGACCAGATATCCTCGTGGATAATCCTGACCACCGTGGGCGAGACCGAGGCCGAGGGCATCGAGGTCCTGCTCAATTCGGCCTATTTCTTTCTTACCGAGGTGGGCAAGAACCCAAGCTTGGAGGAACTGGCCTTTTGGGACACCCACCCCCACGACCACCAGCGGTACTACAACATGGTCTGCTGGTGCGACGGCTACGACCGGGGCTTGACCGAGCAGGTGCTGGGCCAGCCCATCTCAGCGATATTACCTGAGGAGCGCGAAGTATTTTGCGAAGAAGAATACGCCTTGCTCGACGACGCCTTGTACACTCTGCTGGGCGACTATCTCATTGAATAACCAGACCAAGGAGAGAGCCATGGATATGTCCGCGTTTACCGAGAACGTTACCGTGAAAGGCGAGGACGCCCCCTTCAACCCCGAGCGCTCCGTGGCGGTCCTGTACTGCAGCAACTGCGCCGAGGCCAATGAAGTCGACGTGTTCGAGGACAACGGGGAATACTCGTTCTCCGGCTTTGTGTGCGAGAAGTGCGGGCACTACAACACGCCCGAGGACATGTAGAAAAATTTGCGCCTCAACCCCGCTGTTGAGCTTTTCCATGTTGTGCTAAGAGTCCGGGCGAGGAGAAACGCATGGACAGACAAGTACTTGCAGAGCGGTTGGGGCGCAAAGCCATTGTTTTGGAAGTGGGCGGGTTCCGGCCCGAGGCGAGCTTGGCGGAAAACCCCCTTGCAAGCTGGTTCGGCCAGGTAAGTGCAGGCCGCCCGGACGAAAAGTGGCCTACCCACAAGAGCCGGGCCATGTGGCCACTTTTGCAGCTCAACCTCACGGAACTCCCCTTCCGCCCGTCCGGCCTGGAAGACGTGGCGTTCCTGACCGTGTTCATCGGCCCCAACACCTTGCCCGTGGACACGCCCAACGGCGACCGCTGGTGCTTGCGAACCTACGCCACTTTAGAGGAACTGGAGACATTCCGGCCACCGCACACCACTTCCACCACCCTGCCTTTTCCCATGCGGCCCAAGGTCATTGACGCCGACTTCCCGTGCCCTGACGACCTGGACGAGGAGAGTTTGAGCGGTATTGATCTTGAGCCGGACTGGGAAGAAGAATTCATCGACACCTTTGAGAACCACCCCGGCGTCAAGTTGGGCGGCTGGCCTACCTTGATCCAGAATGAAATTGTCTGGCCCGACGAAAACCTTCCTGCCGAGCCGCGCTATGTGCTCCAGATCGACACCGTGGACAAGGCCCACTGGATGTGGGGCGATGCAGGCGTGGGCTACTTCGGCAGGGGAACCGCAGCCGGGCATGACCAGGAATGGTTCATGACCTGGCAGTGCTACTAACCCGGTCACCGGCTTTACACGACTTCCTCCGTGCTTATTGTTTTGGGGCGACAAACCATACGGAGGAAGTATGAAATCACCCCTGGTATTCACCCTTTCCCTCATTCTTCTATTTCTTTCATCCACTCCGCCTGCTTGGGCCCAGAGCTGCGAGCAAGAGTTCGCCCCCATCCACGGCGCACTCATGGGCGGCGGCCCGCCCCAGGACGGCATTCCCGCCTTGGAGCAGCCGGAATACGCTCACGCCGACGAGATCGTGCTCGCCGAGGAAACCCTGGTCTTTGGTGTGGACTACAACGGCTTGGTAGCGGCCTACCCTGAAAACATCATGGTCTGGCATGAAATCGTCAATGAAACCACCGGAGACGAATTGGTCTCCATCACGTACTGCCCCCTGACGCGAACGGTCATCGGCTACAGGGGGTATAAC
>QZKZ01000007.1 GCA_004796465.1 Desulfovibrio sp. | reverse complement strand
GGGATGTGTAGGATGAACAGGTCGATGTAGTCGGTGCCCAAACGCTTGAGACTGCCCTGGATGGAACGCAGGACATAAGTATACGACAGGCCGCTTTGGGTCAGGGCCGGACCGCTACGGAAACCACACTTGGTGGCGATGACCACGTCTTGTCGCTTGTCGGCCAAAGCCTTGCCCAGAATGGTTTCGGATTGGCCGTTGGTGTACATGTCCGCGGTGTCGAAAAAATTGATCCCCGCATCCAAGGCCGCCCCCACCATACGATCGGCTTGGTCCTGGCCAATGGTGTTGTGCAACTCTCCCACCAGCGAGCCTTGGCCAAACGTCATGGCGCCAAAAGTCATGCGTGAGACAACGAGGCCAGTTTCTCCAAGCTTTGAATAGTGCATGGGATTCTCCTGTTGCGCAGAGTTTTGCTTGTACAAGCAATTTAACGAAAGAAAAAAATTATCCTTCTTTTTCCAATTCTTGAGTGGCGCTGAAAATATGGCTTGTGAGCTGCTCGCCGGTGTCCTTGCCCAGAATGTCCGAGTAGCGCTCGTACAACCGCTTCCAGGCGGCCTCCATGGCCGGGCCAAGGTCCTTGCCCGCTTGGGTTGGGGACACCAGGGACGAGCGGGATTCTGTTTGGCGCTCCACCAAGCCCCTGGTTTGTAGCAGGTCCACAAAGCGGGTCACGGTGGAAGGAGCGAGGTGCAGGGCCTGGGCAATGTCCTTTTGGGGTATGCCGGGCTTTTCCAATATAAGCATCAGGGTAAAGGCGTGGGAAGGGGACAAGCCCAGTCCGGCAAACTCCTTTTCCGCCATGCGGGCCACGGTGCGGGCCAGTGCGTTGGCGGCAAAGAACAAACAATTGCGGAAATATTCATCCAGGGTGTGCATGGTAACCTCGGTGTTGTTTGTACATACACATGACAAGAAAAAGTGTCAACAATGGAAAAAAAAGATGAACCCGCGCAATAAAAGGGTGGGAAACAGGGGTATACCCATACGAACCATGGAACAGGAACTTGTCAGACAAGCCCGGCAAGGTGACCGGGCAGCAGCGGAACGGTTGCTCACCCTGTGCCGGGATAAGGTTTTCGGGTACCTCCTGCGCATGCTGCGCAACAGGGATCTGGCCGAAGACGCGGCCCAGGAAACCCTGATCCGGGTGCTCAGGGGTCTGGACCGCTACAAGGAGCAGGGCACCTTTACTGCCTGGCTCTTTCACATCGCCCGGGGAGAAGGGTTGCGTGCGGCAAAGCAACAGTCGCGCAATGGCAGCCCAGGTAACGGCCCCCGCCTGGAAGATGTGGCCGCGAACATGGAAGACCCCGGCCCAACACCTCTGGAGCAGGCCCAGCAAAGGGAACAAGCCCGGCAATTGGAAGCGGCCCTGGCCAAGTTGCCGGACCAGGAAAAAGAAGTGGCCCTGTTGCGCTTGACCCAAGGGCTGGCGTTCAAGGAGATCGCCGGGATCACCCAAAGCCCGCTGAATACGGTCCTGTCCAGGATGCGCCGGGCCACGGCCAAGCTGCGGAAAGAAATTGCGGGGATGAGGCCGGAACATGAGCAAGGAGAAGCACCATGAGCTGCGATCCCAACACTCTGCTGCTCTATATAAGCGGCGAATTGTCAAGGGAACAGGCCGAGCAAGTCGAAGCCCACATTGCGGAGTGCCCGTCATGCGCCCAAGACATCCAGGATATGCAAGGCCTGGAAGAACACGCGGGAATCTTGCCCCAGCCCAAGCCCCGCCGGGACGTGGTGCAAGCCGCCATGGACCAGGCCTGGAACGGTGCCGGCAAGCGAACCCTTCCCGCGAAATGGCTGAGATTCGCAGCAGCAGCTTGCCTCCTTGTGGTGGCTGTGGCCGGAGCCCTGCAGTGGCGGAGTTCTCCGCCCCAACCAGATGACTTCATTGCTCACGCCCAGGTGAGCCGCGATCTCGCTGAGATACGCCGTAACCTGGACATGGTTCGGACTGCGTCCACGGGAAGAAGCAGCAGCTTCAACCAGATGGCTCAAATATCAACCTTTGAAAGCCGCGCGGGCGAACTTCGCCGGTCCATCGACTTTGTGCGCGGCGGAATGGATCCGACAACCCGAGGCCCTGAGACATCAAACGGGTCATAAGCAAAGGAGCAACAATATGAAGACGATTTCTTCCGTAATGGTGATGATGGCTATGCTGGTGGGCTTGGTTCTGTGCGGTGCGGCCCAAGCAGAGGACATGGGCGAAGAATTCATGGAACATGATGAACTCATGAGCGAGGCAGAGATCCGAGCCTATCTCCAGCAGACCCTGCCCGAAGCCTTGCCTGAGCTGGATGAACTCAAGGCGGAGTACCCCCTTGAATATAATGAAATCCTGGAGGAATACAGCCACGAGATCAGGTATTGGGAAGAAATACGGGTCAACCATCCCGAAGCCTTTGCCCGTAGCCTGGAAGCTGAACAGCTCGAATACAAGAGCTTTGATCTGGGTGAGCAGATATTCGACACCCAGGACCCGGCCCAGCGCGACCAACTCACCGCTGAGTTGCGGACCATCCTGGAACGCATCTTTGACCTGCGCATGGCGGAAGCAGAATTTGAAGTCCAGGCCATTGAGCAGGAATTGCAGGAACTGACCAGCATGCTGGAAACCCGCCGCCAACACCGGGAACAAATCATTGACCGCCGCTTGGCTGAATTGGCTGGTGATCACGACGCCATGGTGTGGTGGTAAGCTCTCCCTCCTACTGGGGAAAAGGCCTTGGCCCGATAGGGTCGGGGCCTTTTCTTTTGCCGAGGTTTGGGGCAGGCTTGGTTGACTGGTCAGGCGGGGGCGGTGTGGGGAAAGCGTAACGGTCCTTTTCCTGGAACTTGCCAAAACCCGGGAGCCGGATCATAACACCTCCACGCCACGGAGACGTCATGACCGTAAGGTTACATGGCCACCCGGAGCTGAAGGATACCCCGCTGTACCCTCTTTGCCCCAAACAATAGAAACATAAAGGATACCAGACCATGCCTTCATGCGATATCGGCCTTGTGGGCCTGGCAGTCATGGGTCAGAACCTGGCCCGGAACATGGACCGCAACGGCTTCAAGGTGGCGGTGTACAACCGCACCACATCAATCACCGACGAGTTCATGGCCGGACCTGGCCAAGGGACCAACTTGGTTCCCACTCAGTCCCTGGAGGAGTTCGTGGCTGCCTTGGCCTCTCCCCGGCGTATCTTTCTCATGGTCAAGGCGGGCCGGGCCGTGGATGCGGTCATTGAGAGCCTGCTGCCCTTGCTTGATCCCGGCGACATGGTCATGGACGGCGGCAACTCCCTGTTCGGGGATACGGAGCGCAGGGCCGGGGAACTGGCTGCCCAGGGATTTCGCTACTTGGGCGTCGGCGTGTCCGGTGGCGAGGAAGGCGCGCTGTGGGGCCCCTCCATAATGCCGGGCGGCGACAGGGATGCTTACCAAGCCGTGGCTCCAGTGCTCACGTCCATTGCCGCCAAGCACGAAGACGAACCCTGCGTGGCCTACATGGGTTCCGGCGGTTCAGGCCATTTCGTGAAGATGGTGCACAACGGCATTGAATACGGCGACATGCAGCTCATTGTGGAGACCTACGATTTGATGCAGCGGGGTTTGGGCATGTCGCCGCCCGAGATGGCCGAGATTTTCGCCCAGTGGAATCAGGGCGACTTGGCCTCATACCTCATTGAGATCACTGCGGATATTCTCACTGTGACCGACAAGGACACGGGCAAGCCCCTGGTGGACGTGATCCTGGACAAGGCCGGGCAAAAGGGCACGGGCCGCTGGACCACCCAAACCGCCCTGGACCTGGGCGCGTCCATCCAGACCATCAACTCGGCTGTGGACGCACGCATCTTGTCCGGCTTCAAGGAACAGCGGGAACAGGCAGCCCGGGTTTTGCCCGGACCCGAATCCCGGAGCATTGACCACAAAAAAACCTTCATAGAGCAACTGCGCGACGGCCTGTACATGGCCAAGCTCTGTTCCTACGCTCAGGGTTTTTCCATGCTCTCCATCGCGGACAAGGAATATGGATATGGCCTGGACGCCGCATCCATCGCCCGCATCTGGCGCGAGGGCTGTATCATCCGCGCCCGCTTTCTCGACGACGTTGCCGCCGCCTTCGAGGCGGAGCCGGATATGGCCAGCCTGCTCATGGCGCCCACGTTCCAGCAGGCCGTGGACAAGGGACAAGCTGCTCTGCGTTCGGTAGTGGCTACGGCGGCGGAACTGGGTATTCCCACGCCGGCCATGGCCGCGTCCCTGGCGTATTACGACGGTTTCCGCAGTGCGCGGCTGCCCGCCAACCTGATCCAAGCCCAACGCGACTATTTTGGCGCGCACACATACCAGCGCGTGGACCGGAACGGTACGTTCCACACCCAGTGGCTCGACGAGCTGAATCAAGAATAAGCAGGGAGAAGTACCATGTTGCAATTCAATTATTATATGCCCACACGGATCATTTTTGGACCGGGCAAGCTCGCAGAACTCAAGACCACCCCGCACTTGCCCGGAACCAAGGCGCTTATTGTGACGGGCGCTTCAGGCTCCATGCAGCGGGCCGGGCATCTGGACAGGGTGAAGGAGTATTTGGCGGATAATGGGGTGGATTCGGTTGTTTACGCGGGCATCACACCCAACCCCACCTTGGATCAGATCGATGCCGGGGCTGACGAGTTCCTGGCCCGGGGCTGCGATTTCGTACTCGGTTTGGGCGGGGGCAGCCCCATTGATTCGGCCAAGGCCATCGCGGTGACCGCGGCCAATGGCGGAAGCTACTGGGACTATATCGCCAGGGGCACGGGCGGGAGAAAAACGCCGGAGCACCCGGCCAAGCCCATTGTGGCCATTCCCACTACCGCCGGGACCGGCACCGAGGCCGACCCCTGGATCGTGGTCAGCCGTTTGGAGACCCAGGAAAAACTGGGTTTTGGCAATGAATCCACCCTGCCCGTGCTGTCCATCGTGGACCCCGAACTCATGCTCAGTTTGCCCCGGAACCAGACCGCGTATACGGGCATGGACGCCTTTTACCATGCCGTGGAGACTTCTCTGGCCACCATCCATCAGCCTGGGGGCGATGTCCTGGCCTGGGACGCCGTGCGTTTGGTCAAGGAGAACTTGCCCAGGGCCCTGGAAGACGGCTTCGATCTTGAGGCCAGGACAAATTTGGCTTGGGCCAGCACTGCCGCGGGCATTTGCCAGACCTTGTCCGCCAGCCTGCTGCACCACGTGATGGAGCATTCCTTGAGCGCTCTCAAGCCGGAGCTCCCCCATGGCTTGGGCTTGGTCATCCTGTCCCGCGCCTTTTTCCGGACTTTGGAGGAGCGGGTGCCCGAGCGGTTCTTCAGGCTGGCCCAGTCCCTGGGAGAAAGCGCGGAGCAAGGAGAATTGCCTTTTTCGCGCGGCTTGGCAAAGCTGATCGCGGCCTGTGGACTTGCGGACGAGTGCTTGGAAAAGCACGGGTTCACAAGGGGCGATGTTCCGGAGTTGGTGGATAACGTGTACGCCACCGTGGGCAAGCATTTTGAAATCACTCCCACGCCCCTCAGCCGGGAAGACGTGCAGGCCATTTTCGAGAGTTCGCTGAAGCCCCTGAGCGGATAAGGGGCTCTCAGGTTCGGCTACGGCGTGGTTTGCACGCACTCCAGGCGGATGCCGTCGGGGTCGCGCCACTCGCACCAACGGTAGTTGTTGTGGCGGAAAAAGGTGACCTCTCCCGCGCTTGTCCCGGTCACTCCCCTATCAGCAAGGATTTCCATGGCCTGGTCCAGGTCGTCCACTTGCAGGGAGAGGTGCTGCTTGGCCACGAAATCCGCAGGAGCCTCGGGATCCTCGACCAGGAAAAAGTGGATATGGGGCGACTCCACTACCAGCGTTCCCGGAGAATCCTCGCGCACCTTGCAGTCCACGGCAAAGAGGCGTTGGTAATAGGCCTTGGAGCGCTCGATGGAGCGGACGAACAGGGTGGTGTGGTCAATGGCTTTGGGTTCGATCACAAGGTTTTCCTTTGTCCGTATTATGCGGCCAGACCCCGGATGTAGTCGCCAACAGCGCCGACACCCTGTTCATCGATGACGCGGATTGTCTCGGAACCGATCACAGCGATATCGACCTTGCCCTTGAGAAAGTCCACGTCCGCCTGATTCTTGACCCCGAAGCCCAGGGCAAGGGGCAGGTCCGTGGCTGCCCGGCAGCGCGCCAGATACTCGTCCAATTCGCGGGAAAAGGCCGTGGCTTCGCCCGTGACGCCCTTGCGCGCCACACAGTAGACAAAGCCCCGTGCGTATTGTGCGATGTAGCGCATGCGCTCGTCTGATGTGGTGGGCGCGTAGATGAAGATGGGCGAGAGATTGCGTGTGTCCATGGCCTGGAGATATTCCTCGCCTTCCTCGGGGGGCACGTCGGGCACGATGGTTCCGGTGATGCCCGCGTCGCCCGCGTCCGCCGCGAAACGGTCCAGGCCGTATTTGTAGAGGATGTTGTAGTAGCTCATGAACAGGAAGGGGATGGTATGGCCGGAGACGGCTTGCTTGGCCTGCTCCATGCACTCCGCCACTGTTGCGCCTTGTTCCAGGGAACGCTGGTTGGCGGCCAGGATCACCGGACCGTCGGCTATGGGCTCGGAAAAGGGGATCTGCAGCTCCATGAGGTCCACCCCGGCCTCGACCATGGCCCGCACGATTTGCAGGGACTTGTCCATGGTCGGGTAACCCAGCACGATGTGGGTCATGAGCAGGATGTCTTTTTCCGCACGCTTGGCGCGGATGTAGTGATCAAGCATGGTACTCTTCTGCCTTGTCTTTGATGAACTTTTCCCACTTGGGGTCGCCGAACGCGTCGGCCACGGTGAAGATGTCCTTGTCGCCCCGGCCCGACTGGTTGATCACGATCACCTGGTCCGGGGACATGTCCGGAGCTTCCTTGAACGCCTGGACAAAGCCGTGGGCCGACTCCAGGGCAGGGATCAGCCCTTCTTTTTTAATGGTCAGTTCCAGGGCCTCGACCACTTCCTTGTCCGTGGCTGCTGAGAAGCGGACCCTGCCGGTTTCCCGCAAATGGGACAGGATCGGCGACACGCCCACATAGTCGAGGCCCGCGGCCACGCTGTGGGTTTCGCGCATTTGCCCGTCCTGGTCTTGCAGGAAATAGGTCTTGTAGCCCTGAGCCACTCCAACGGACGCGTCGGGCGACGCCAAACGGGCGGCGTGCTCGCCGGAATCTACTCCGTGGCCGCCTGCTTCCACGCCCACCAGTTCCACATCTCCATCATCGAGAAAGCCGCTGAAGATGCCCATGGCGTTGGAGCCGCCGCCCACGCAAGCAAACACCCGGTCCGGCAGCTTGCCCACGCGCTCCAAACATTGCTTGCGCGTTTCCAGGCCAATGATGGACTGGAACCAGGTCACCATCTCCGGAAAGGGGTGGGGACCGCAGGCCGTGCCCATGACGTAGTGGGTGGAGTCCATGTTGCGCACCCAGTCGCGAAAGGCCTCGTTGATGGCGTCCTTGAGAATGCGAGTGCCCTCGGTGACCGGGATCACTGTGGCGCCCAAACGCTCCATCCAAAATACGTTGGGCCTCTGGCGCAGGACATCCACCTCGCCCATGTAGATGGTGCACTCAAAACCAAACTTGGCGGCCATGGTGGCCGTGGCCACGCCGTGTTGGCCCGCGCCGGTCTCGGCGATGACCCGGGTCTTGCCCATGCGCTTGACCAGCAGCCCTTGGCCCATGACGTTGTTGGCCTTGTGCGCGCCCGTGTGGTTGAGGTCCTCGCGTTTGATGTAAATCTGCGCCCCGCCAAAATGTTTGGTCAGGTTCTCGGCATGGGTCAGGGGCGTGGGGCGGCAAGAATAGGTCGACATGAGGTCGAGGTAATCCTGCCAAAAGGACGGGTCCGCCTTGGCCGAGGCAAAGGCCTCGCGGAAATCGTCAAAGGTGGCGACCAATATTTCAGGCAAGAACGCGCCGCCATAGGGCCCGTAGTATCCGGGCTTAGCCATGGGAGATGCCTCCAAGGTTTTGCGTGAACACGAAACGGTCCGTACGGCAGTACATGGCTGCGTATATGGCGTTTTCTGCGTCAGGAAAGTGCAGGAAGCGGTTCACTTCCAGGATGGGGATGGATCTGGCCAACTCCAACAGCTCGGCAAGCCGTTTGTCCGGGTAGGTGATGCGAAAGCGCTGTTCCCCGCCGGATGGATTAAGCAGGAAGCGGTCCCGGACAATGCGGGACAGGGACTGGCCCGTGAGGTCCATGGTCTCGATGGCCGCGAACACGGAGGGGTCCATGTAGATGTCCTCGACCAGGACCGGCGTGGCGTCCACCCGGCTGAGACGGCTCAGGAACAAGGCCGCGCTGCGGGAAAAGGGATTGATGTCGTCGCCGTCCAGGACGATACGGGTGGGCCGTTGCAGCAGTTCCACTTCCGGACTGAGCCCGGTTTTGGTG